>DFCG01000055.1:40094-41896 GCA_002367455.1 Acinetobacter sp. UBA3060
GTAGCTAATAGTGCAGTTGCTTTTAGTTTACCTTCACCGACTGCAAAGCCAGGAGCTTCATAGACGACAACATTATCGATACGGTTTTCACCGGTAAAGATACCTGCCATATCCGCTTTATTTGCAACATAGTTATTGAAAGTATCAACTACTGAAGAAAGCTGTTTTACAGGCGTATCGATTTTACCTAGTTTTACTGTACCTAACTTTTCATCTTTAAGACCGACTAAAAGATTACGCGGTACAAATGTATCTGTACTTCCACCATTGTCTACATAGAAGGTAAATTCAGCTTGATAAAGCCCACTTAAACGGTCAGTAAGTTTCTCCTCACCTTTTAAACCCAAGAATGAATTATTAGTATTCAGTTCAATAACATCGCGATCAGACACAGGTGAAGCATTGTCTTCAGGTAAATAATCAACTGTGGCATCAATCTCACCATAAAAAGTTGGTGCTGCAAAAGTTGTCCCCGCCAAAAGGCTGAATGCAATTGCTGTCGCTAACTTAGTTTTCATCAAAAAAATCCTTAATTTATTTTGTAACAAATAATACACACGGCGCTTATATTACAAAATTATTAAATTAATATTTATATATTCTATTTAGTACTTTAGGCTAACATTTAACCAAACAGTTGATTATTTAGAAATTTTATACTTTTTCTGCAACTTTCATCCATCGGAAAATTGGAATTAAACAGATAATTGCCACGATCACGATGAGGTTCAGATAATTTTGATAGCCTAAAGCATCTCCCAAAATACCACTCAGACTATAAAGTCCCCCACTCACCGTAGCCATCAGTGCCACCTGAAAGGTGAAATCAGTACCAGCCAGATGCTTGCGACTGTATTGCATGACCAAGGTCAACATGACCACCAAAAGCATNNAGCCAGGCATAAGCCATTAAGCTCAATATTTTTAGAATTGAGAAAATAATCAAACTCGAGCTGCGAGACCAGTACTTCAGACACCAGCCCGCCAGTCCGGCTCCAATCAAGGCAGTCAATGCTCCCAGCATGGTGACATAAAGACCAATCTGGCTAAAGCTCAGCCTGAGATCCACCATCAAAGGTTTTAACAAAGGCCCGGATAAACCGTCGACAACTTTAAAAGTCAGTAAAACCAGTAACCAGGCAGCCAAGGTTGAATCCGACCAGAAGTATTGAAAATAGGTTTTTATATTGCTGAGTGCAGGCCCTTTATCAGCTGGCGTGATAGTTTTTGAATGCTGAGGTTCTCTAAAAAATAAAATGGGTAAAGTATTAAGAAAAACCAGCACAGCCAGCAACAGAAAGGTACTTTGCCATTGCAGCAGATCGAGCAGCCATAATATGGCCCCGCCTCCGACAATGAATCCCAGACGCGAACCAATCACCTGAAAGGTATTGCCCCAGTGTTGCTGCTCATTTTTCAGAATATTGACTGCCAATGCATCGGTGGCAATATCCTGCGTCGCGCCAATGCCATTCATCAACAAAAGCGTGATAAAAAACAGCAGTAAATACAGTGGCTGATTCAAGGCCTGAATCGGTAGAAATGAGAGCCCAATCAATACAGCAACTGACAGCCATTGCAAGGGAATAATCCAGCTACGGTAATGACCTTTGGCGCTCGATCCATGCCGATCAACTAAAGGTGCCCAGAATATTTTAATCGACCAAGGCAGCATTAACAGACCAAAGCCCCCGATATGCGCCAGCGATACCCCTTCAGCTCGCAGAATGACTGGCAAGGCATGCGTCATAAACCCGACCGGAAGCCCCTGTGCCCAATACAGCGAAAACAGTAAAATATAG
>DFCG01000055.1:41915-42247 GCA_002367455.1 Acinetobacter sp. UBA3060
AGATGCTATACATTTTGCCAATGATCCGGATTTTACAACAGTCTAATATAATAAAAAATAAAGAAAAATTAGTTTCAGGACGAGACAGAAGCAATGGCCCAAATACGTTTCCCCCTACTCCCGCCGCATGTGCCAGCCCGCGGCAGCAAGCTGAGCCGGACTTTTTTCAGGCAGCTTTTTTTGGCCCAAGGCTGGCGTCTGGAAGGCGAATTTCCAGACTTACCTAAAGCTGTGGCGATTATTTCCCCGCACACCTCCAATATTGATGCATGGCTGGGTTTTAATGCCCTGCTTGGTCTCGGTATTCAGATTACGATTTTCGGTAAAGACAG
>DFCG01000055.1:42374-56573 GCA_002367455.1 Acinetobacter sp. UBA3060
TCCACAAGGACATACCCGACAGATTGTAGACATCATTGAAAAATCAGAACAGATCTGGGTCGGTATGGCACCGGAAGGTTCACGTAAGGCGCCAGAAAAAATTCGCAGCGGTTTTTATCATATTGCCAAGGTAGCCCATTTGCCGATTGTGATGTTTTCCTTTGATTATGATATCAAGACCATTCATATCCTGGGCGTGTACCATCTGACTGGTGATTATGAATACGACCTGAAACAGATTTATCAGCATTATCAAGGTAAATTCTCGGCCAAAAATCCTGACTGGGTGGCCAAGCCGTTACAAAAGCTTTTGAAAAAAGACTAGGCAAATACGGCTTTTTTTGATGTGATAGCCTGAATTTTGTTGATTTAATCACCAGTTTTTATAATGAAATTAGCCCGTTATGCCTTNNCGGTGGTGGCGGTGCCAAAGGTTTTGCCCATATTGGCGTCATTAAAGTGCTCGAATCACACGGCATCAAACCAAAAATTGTCACAGGCACCAGTGCCGGCAGTTTTGTCGGCAGTTTGTATGCCAGTGGCAAATCGCCTTATCAGTTACAGCAGATTGCCCTGAATTTTAAGGAATCCGATATCCGTGACCTCACTTTAAATCGGCAAGGAATTATTGCCGGACAAAAATTGCAGGATTTCGTCAATAAAAATGTGGCGAACAAACCGATTGAACAATTCCCAATTCGTTTTGCTGCAGTTGCCACTCGCCTGGACAATGGCCGTAAAGCTGACTTTATTAAAGGCAATGCCGGACAGGCGGTTCGAGCATCCTGCAGTATTCCGAATGTGTTTGTGCCTGCCGTGATTGGCGGCACCAAATATGTTGACGGTGGCCTGGTCAGTCCGATTCCGGTCAAGACCGCCAAAGATATGGGAGCAGATATTGTCATTGCCGTGGATATTTCTGCACGCCCAGATGGCAATAAAGCCCTCAACATGTGGGGTGTACTGGATCAGACCCTGAATATTATGGGACAGCAAAGCATTAATGAAGAGTTGAGCCAGGCCACTGTAGTGATTCAGCCTAAAGTCGGCCACATCGGTACTTTAGACCTGAAAGCCAGCAATGCCACCATTCTGGAAGGTGAAAAGGCTGCTCAGCTGAAAATCCGTACTATTGAAAAAGCCATTAGCAACTTTAAGCAGTCTCCCGCGGCATTTAAACCGCTACGTCCGGCAAAATTTTGATGCATGAATTTTTTATATTCATCTGCGGCCGCATCTGCTACATTGAAGATCAATCATATAAAGATGATGATTAATTAAATACTTAGCGATATAGGTCACGATATGGAATTAGTTCTTGAACCTTGGCACTGGTTTGTATTAGGCATCCTTCTGATTCTATCGGAATTACTACTGCCCGCATTTGCTGCCCTGTGGTTCGGGATCGGTGCCATCATGGTTGGCGTCCTGTACTGGATGTTCCCGATGATGGGACTGACGACCCAGCTCCTGACCTGGATCGTACTTTCTGTTCTGTGTACGCTGCTCTGGTTTAAGTTTATCAAGCCACTTTCCATTGATAAGACCAAAGCCGGTCTATCGCGTGAAGCGACCATTGGTCAGGTGGGCATGGTGATTCAGACTAATCTGGATCATGGGCAAATCCGGGTGCGCTTTCCGATGCCAGTTTTAGGTTCGGATGAATGGGAATGCCGAACTCTGGACCCAGTTCAGGTCGGAGACCGCGTTCGCGTCGTGGATATTCTGGGTAATGATCTAGTCGTACAACCCCACAGCACGAATTATCAAAATCAATAAGGTGAATAAGCTATGTCTGGTGGTTCTATCATTGTTATCGCGTTTCTGGCCTTTGTTGCGATTACCATTTTTAAAGGTGTGCGGATTGTGCCGCAAGGCTACAAATGGATCGTACAGCGTCTGGGTAAATACCACACCACGCTAAATCCGGGTCTGAATTTTGTCATTCCTTATGTGGATGAAGTCGCCTATAAAGTCACAACCAAAGATATCGTTCTGGATATTCCCTCACAGGAAGTGATTACTCGTGATAACGCGGTCTTGCTGATGAATGCCGTGGCCTATATCAACCTGACCACACCAGAAAAAGCCGTGTACGGGATTGAAAACTATTCCTGGGCGATTCAGAACCTGGTTCAAACCTCACTACGTTCAATTGTCGGTGAAATGGATCTGGATGATGCCCTATCTTCACGTGACCATATTAAGGCACGCTTGAAATCTAGTATTTCCGATGATATCTCGGACTGGGGTATTACCTTAAAAACTGTAGAAATTCAGGATATTAAACCTTCAATCACTATGCAAACAGCGATGGAAGAACAGGCCGCTGCTGAACGTCAGCGTCGTGCAACCGTCACCAAAGCTGACGGTGAAAAACAGGCTGCAATTCTGGAAGCAGATGGCCGTCTGGAAGCCTCACGTCGTGATGCCGAAGCACAAGTGGTACTGGCTGAGTCTTCACAACGTGCAATTGACATGGTGACTTCCGCCATTGGTGATAATGAAATTCCGGTCGCCTATTTACTCGGTGAACAGTATATTAAAGCCATGCAGGATATGGCCAAATCGCCAAATGCCAAGACGGTAGTACTTCCAGCCGATGTGTTAAATACGATCCGTGGTGTTATGGGTCGCCCTAACTAATTGATCTTTTCACTTTATATATAGGCAGCCTGAGGGTTGCCTATTTTTATTCGCACAAGAAAATCTCAGCAAAAATTGTGAATTTATGGTTAAATTTCGCGTTTATTTTTGAAATCTACTGGATTTGATGTTGCCTGGCTTTCGGATTAAAGCTTTTCGCAGCTGTCTTATTCCTTGTTTCGATCTACTGTCCAACTTAAAAATGGATACCGTATGAGCTCCCTAAATCCAACCTTAATTACTTTTCTTTTCTATATTGTCGCAATGGTGGTGATCGGCCTGATGGCTTATCGCGCGACAAGCAACTTTTCCGATTACATCTTAGGGGGCCGACGTTTAGGGAGTTTCGTAACTGCACTTTCTGCAGGGGCTTCCGACATGAGTGGCTGGCTCCTCATGGGCCTGCCCGGTGCGATTTATCTTTCCGGCCTGTCTGAGATGTGGATTGCCATCGGTCTGATTATTGGTGCCTGGCTCAACTGGCTGCTGGTTGCTGGCCGTTTACGCGTACATACCGAAGTCCAGCACAATGCCCTAACCCTGCCAGATTATTTTTCGAATCGTTTTAATGACCAGAAGAAAATCCTGCGTATTGTTTCAGCTTTCGTGATTCTGATTTTCTTTGCGATTTACTGTGCTTCCGGCATGGTTGCAGGTGCGCGTCTGTTCGAAAGCATGTTTGACATGTCTTATAGCACCGCGCTCTGGATCAGTGCCATTGCCACCATCAGCTATGTATTTATTGGCGGCTTCCTGGCGGTGAGCTGGACCGATACCATTCAGGCCGGTCTGATGATCTTTGCCCTGTTGCTGACGCCAATCGTAACGTTAATGGCGTTCTCGGATATGTCCCAGGTGACTTTGGCACTGGAGGCTGCTCGTCCTCAAGCAATGAATATTCTGGGTGATCTCAGCCTTGTTGCGATTATCTCGCTCTTGGCTTGGGGTCTGGGTTACTTTGGCCAGCCGCATATTCTGGTGCGCTTCATGGCAGCAGATTCAGTCAAATCCATTCCAAATGCACGCCGTATTGGCATGACCTGGATGATTCTATGTCTGGGCGGTGCAGTCGCAGCCGGCTTCTTTGGGATCGCCTATTTCCAGCAGCATCCGGAACTGGCAAGCGTAGTGAATGCCAATCCTGAAACGGTATTTATGGAACTGACCAAAATCCTGTTTAACCCATGGATTGCAGGTGTGGTGCTTGCTGCCATTCTTGCCGCAGTAATGAGTACTTTAAGCTGTCAGCTCTTGGTCTGCTCAAGTACCCTGACTGAAGATTTCTATAAGTCTTTCCTGCGTAAAAATGCCTCGCAAAAAGAACTGGTCTGGGTTGGCCGTTTGATGGTGCTACTGATTGCCTTGCTGGCGATCTGGATGGCGGGTAATCCTGAATCTAAAGTGCTGGGTCTGGTGGCTTATGCATGGGCAGGTTTTGGTGCCGCCTTTGGTCCATTAATTATCCTGTCACTGTTCTGGAAACGCATGACCTTGAATGGTGCCTTGGCGGGTATGATCGTGGGTGCAGTCGTGGTTATTTTCTGGAAGAACCTGTTTGCTGACACTGGCCTGTATGAAATCGTTCCTGGTTTTATCTGTTCAATGCTGGCGATTGTGGTGGTGAGTCTGATGGGTAAAGCACCAACAGCAGAAATTACCGACCGCTTTGAAGAAGCTGAACGCCTGTATAACGAAAGCAAATAATTCTGTATCAACTAAAAAGAGGACTTCAAGTCCTCTTTTTTTATGCAGTTACTTTAAACTTTTTTAGAAAAATAATTTTTCAATCAGCTTTTGCGCGTGAGCAGGAACTGGGTAATTTGCCTCAACTCTTCCGCCCCTTCAAAATGGTTCAAGGCATTGATCGCCTGATCATGTAATTGCTGGGCATAGGCTTTGGCCTGCTCCAAACCCATCAATGCCGGATAGGTCGATTTTTCTACCTGTTCATCCTTGCCGGCTGTTTTCCCCAACACTTCGGTATCGGAAATAATATCCAAAATATCATCCTGTACCTGAAAGGCCAGACCAATCGCCTGTCCAAACTCACGTAATTTAGGAATGGCCAGATCGGTACCCTCAAAAATAGTCACCGCCGCCATCATGATCGCGGCACTAATCAAAGCACCGGTTTTATTGCGATGAATATTTTCCAGTGCTTGCTGATCGATTTTCTTGCCTTCAGACTGCAAATCTAAAACCTGACCATTCACCATTTTCGAAGAAGCGGTTGCCAGAATCTGCATCTGCTTCAGTACAATGGAAGCTTCTACCGCTGGCCCCTGATCAAACAGACGACTGCTCAAAGTTTCAAAAGCCATAGACTGCAGGATATCACCTGCCAGCAACGCTGTATCTTCCCCATAAGCTACATGGCAGGTCGGCTGGCCACGACGTAGCAAATCATTGTCCATACACGGCAGATCATCATGGGCCAGTGAATAGCAGTGAATAAACTCGATCGCAACCGCTGCACGGCGCACTGCAGCGCTATTCTGGTTAGGTTTTAATGCGGCGGTGGCATAGCATAGTGCTGGACGTACTCGTTTACCGCCAAGCATCACAGCATGATGGACTGCCGACCTTAAAGGTTCCGGAATAGCAAAGGCTTCCAGAGCGGTCAATAAATCCTGTTGAATGCGGTGTTGTGCTTGAGTGAGTGCATGGGTTGATACGTCAGTGATAGATGACACATTCGCCTCGAATACGTAGTCCAGAAGAATAAAATGACAAGCGAATAAATGCCTGTACGCTGATCAGGCATTGTACCTAGAAATGCCTTGAATTTTCAGCCATAAATTGAATTGTTCTGCTGAAATTTGCTATTCAACATCAAATAAGCAAGTCAGAGATTTTAAACCATAAAAAAACCACCGCAGAACCGGTGGTTTTATTCAGGTTAAATGTATGCACAGCATTTAAACGAGAACATCTTCTGGTACGCGCACCCAGCCTTCCATCAAGACGCGGGCACTCCGGCTCATGATGGCCTTTTTCACTTTCCACTCACCATTTTCAAAACTTGCTTGTGCACCGACTCTCAACGTCCCGGAAGGATGACCGAAACGCACCGCTTCACGCTCTACTCCGCCTGCGACCCGGTTCACCAGTGTTCCGGGAATTGCTGCAGCTGTACCAATCGCCACCGCAGCCGTACCCATCATGGCATGATGGAGTTTACCCATAGACAAGGCACGAACCAGAATATCGGTGTCTGATTCAGTGACAGTTTTGCCACTTGAAGAGGTATAGCTACTCGGTGGTGCAACAAAGGCAATTTTTGGCGTGTGTTGTCGGGTTACGGCTTCTGCAATATTCTGAATCAGTCCCATCTGCTTCGCCGCATAGGCACGAATTGTCTCAAATTTTGTCAGGGCTGCCACGTCATTATTGATATGATCCTGAAGCTCTGTGCCCTTATAGCCGAGATCTCCCGCATTTAAAAATACAGTTGGAATGCCGGCATTAATCATGGTCACTTCGAAGCTGCCAATATTGGGCACTTCCAAAGTATCGACCAGATTGCCTGTTGGAAACATTGAACCGCCTTCCGCATCGTCATCGGCTGGATCCAGAAACTCGATCTGCACTTCCGCCGCAGGAAAGGTTACGCCATCTAGTTCGAAATCACCCAACTCCTGCACCTGTCCATTCTGCATCGGCACATGTGCAATAATGGTTTTCTGAATATTGGCCTGCCAGATACGTACCGTGCACAGCCCATTTTCAGGAATACGTTCGGCATCGACCAGACCATTGGAAATGGCAAATGCTCCGACTGCCGCGGTCAGATTGCCACAGTTGCCACTCCAGTCCACAAAAGGACGGTCAATCGACACCTGACCAAATAAATAATCGACATCATGATCAGCGTGTTGGCTTTTTGACAGGATCACCGTTTTACTGGTACTGGAACTGGCGCCACCCATACCGTCGATCTGTTTCCCGTATGGATCTGGGCTACCAATCACGCGTAGTAAAAGCTGATCACGAATCCGGCCCGGCTGTTGTGCTTCTACAGGCAGATCATCCAGCTTAAAGAAAACACCTTTACTGGTGCCTCCACGCATATAGGTTGCAGGAATCTTGATTTGGGCGGCAAAACTCATGAATTATTTCATCCTTTGACTTGTCTTTGTTTTAGTACAGGTTATTCAATATTTATATTCAAAGTATAGTATGTTGAAAGCAGAACTGCTTGACTGCCAGACCTTAGTATAAAAAAACGGCATTTGTATTTTATCCAAGAAAATAGAGAACTCATCAGTAACAGTTTCAATAAAATTAATATATTGATTCATTTATATTTTATTTCAGTTATTTATATGAATATTTTTTATTATTCCTCCAACAATATTTCATTCTTAGGATGGACTAGGCTTCTTTAGTCTGATCAATTACAATCAGCCACTTATCATTTTCCATTGTCGGGCTGAACACTTTGAATAACGAGTCTTCACAACTTCAGCGTGGCTTAAAGAACCGTCATATTCAGTTGATCGCCATGGGCGGTGCAATTGGCACAGGCTTATTCTTAGGTTCCGCACAGGTGATCCAATCTGCGGGTCCTTCTATTATTTTAGGCTATGCCATTGGGGGCCTGATTGCATTTTTAATCATGCGTCAATTGGGTGAGATGATTGTTCATGAACCTGTCGCAGGTTCATTCAGCCATTTTGCTTATAAATACTGGGGCAAATTCCCTGGTTTCCTTGCGGGTTGGAACTACTGGATTTTGTATATCCTGGTGGCCATGACCGAACTTACTGCGGTTGCGAAATATATTAACTACTGGTGGCCTCATATTCCAGCCTGGGCATCGGTATTGTTTTTCTTTATCGTGATTACACTGGTCAANNCTCGGCAATGTGAAATTCTACGGTGAATCAGAATTCTGGCTTTCCATCATTAAAGTGACTGCGGTCATCTCGATGATTGTCTTTGGCCTGTATCTGATCCTGACTGCTGATGCTTCTTCAGGCGCATCTTTTACTAACCTTTGGACCGCGGGCGGTTTCTTCCCGAATGGTTTTGAAGGTCTGTTCTACATGCTGGCATTCTTAATGTTTGCCTTCGGTGGTATCGAACTCATTGGTATGGCGGCTGCAGAAGCTGAAAATCCGGAAAAAACTATTCCGAAAGCCATTAATCAGGTGGTTTTCCGTATTCTGATTTTCTATGTCGGTGCCTTGACGATTCTGTTGTCACTCGTGCCTTGGAATCAGCTTGAGCTTGGTGGTCTGGACAAAAGTCCGTTCGTGATGATTTTCAGCCAGCTTGGCATTGACTGGGCAGCACACTTACTAAACTTTATTATCCTGACAGCAGCATTGTCTGTATATAACAGTGGTATGTACGCCAACAGCCGTATGCTCTATGGTCTGGCTCAACAAGGAAATGCACCTAAAGTCTTCATGAAAGTGAATAAGCAAGGTACGCCAATTCCTGCTGTATTGTTCTCTGCCGCGCTGATTTTTGGCTGTGTACTACTTAATTACTTCGTGCCTGAAGATGCCTTAAGCCATCTGATTTACATCGTAGTCGGTGCATTGGTATTGAACTGGGCCATGATTACGCTGACCCATCTCAAGTTCATTCAGAGCATGAAAAAGCTAGGACAGAAGACTTCCTTCCCTGCGCTGTGGTCTCCAGCGGGCAATATTCTGGTTCTTGGTTTTATTCTTACGATTCTTTACATCATGTGGACGCAAGGATTCCAGGAATCTATTTTGATGATCCCGCTTTGGATCGTGGTCATGTTCGGTCTGTTTAAGTTACTTAAGCCTAAAAATACCTAGACAACTCCTGTAGCTATGAGTCCTTAAAAGTTATTGCTTCGGCAATAACTTTTTTTTGTATTTTTTACAGTACAATAGCCTTCTTTTCGCGCCCTTAGCTTAACTGGATAGAGCAGTTGCCTCCTAAGCGACCGACGTGGGTTCGAGTCCCGCAGGGTGCACCATCCTTTCAAAATGTGATCTATACTTCAAAAAATTAGCGTTAATCTTCATATTTTTAGAATATTTTTTATACAAAAAATCATTTTTTCTTCATTATTTTATTTCTATTACTTTCAAATACTTATTTCAAAATGAGGCTATTTTTTGGTGTAAAAACTCTATTTTGATGCTTTTTTAGACTAATTAGTTTTTTCTAGAGCATTTACTCTTATTTTAATTGTGCTATTTTTGTCACATGGAGTAACAAATGATTGCGGATAAATACCCGAAATCTCCAAGAATTAAATAAGTGCAAACAACAACGCTAGATATAAATTTGTACCTCAAGGAAAGACGTAAATGAAATTAAAAACATTAACTACTGCAATGATTCTTGCAACTGTACCAATGACGGGTGCATTTGCTGCGGCAATGGACCGTTCAGGCCAATCAATTGCAGCCTTCCTGCAACCAGGTAATTACTTTGAAGCAGGTATTTCTGTCCTAGACCCAGATGTATCTGGTAAAGAAGCTGGAACAAGTGATACTCGCCGTAATATTAGTGATATGGCGGGTGATTATTATTTTCCAAGTGCTGCTTTAAAATTTCAGCCAACCAGCAAATTTTCAGTTGGTATTTTATATGACCAACCGTTTGGAGCAGATGCTACCTATACAGGTAATAACGTATTTGTTTCCGATTCTACGAATACAATTTTAGCTCCTGACGCGTTAGCAGATATTCGTGACTCAACTATCGAAACAAATGTAGCCGCAAACCTTCCTGGAGCACTAGCAGCCAACTTGACTGCTGGAGTAAATGGTGAAGTAGCTAGACGTGCAGCTGCTTTAGTTGCAGCAGGCCAGGCACCCACTCAAGCTATTGCAGAGCAAGCTATTCGTGGTACTCCAGGCGCACTTGATGCTATTACGCAAGGCGTAACAAATGCAATTACTCAACAAGTAACTAATACTGTTACTTCAACAGTCGATGCTGGGTTAGCAAATATTAATGGATTACTTGGCACTGGTAACACTAGCGTAGAAGTAGATACTCAAAATTTATCATTTATTGCAGGTTTCCAACCAACTGAGAATTGGAATATTTACGGTGGCGCAGTTTACCAAACGATCAAAGGTAATCTTTCATTACGTGGCCAGGCTTACAGCTTATACAATGGTTACGATGCGTCTATTCCAGAAGATAGCTCTGTAGGTTGGTTAGCCGGTCTTGCTTATCAAATTCCTGAAATTGCATTAAAAGCATCTATTACTTATCGTTCTGAAATTGACCATGATGTTAATATGAATGAAAGTATTCCAACCTTACCAGCTTTAGCTTTGCTCCCAAATGGGGCCGCAGCAGCAGCAGCTATTGCAGCAGCAAGTGGTGAGACAAAAATTACTACTCCACAGTCTGTAAACCTTGATTTCCAAACAGGTATTATGGCGAATACTGTAGCTTTTGCGAATGTTCGCTGGGTTGAATGGTCTAAATTCTCAATTCAACCTTATAAATTTGGTCTAATATCAGAAGCAGTTGGCCCTATTGTGGATCGCCCAGATGGCTTCAATCTTGTTGAATATGAAGATGACCAAATTTCAGCAACTGTAGGTGTGGGTCGTAAATTTAATGATCTATGGGCTGGTAACGTATCTGTAGGTTGGGACTCTGGTGCAGGTAACCCTGTATCTACACTTGGTCCAACTGAAGGTTATTGGAATGTAGGCTTAGGTCTTCAGTACAGTCCAACACCAGCTACTTTCATCGCGGGTGGTGTTAAATACTTCATGTTAGGTGATGCAAAAGCACAAACAGGCGCGCAAGCTGGTAGTTCTGAATACGTCGCTGAATTTGAAGACAATAAAGCATGGGCATATGGCTTAAAAATGGGTTACCGTTTCTAAGATATCCTTAATAAAAAAACCACCTTCGGGTGGTTTTTTTAACTTTTTTACTCTATTTTTATTCACTTGCATATCATTCGATTATTTTAGCACCAATTAAAATTAACAGAACTTCAATCCTTTCACATTATTTAAAGTTAATTTAATCTGATATTTTTCATATATTTATACCAATAAAATTAGTATAAAAACTCTAATCAAGCTCTTTCCTTAACCGCCTTAGTTCATTTCTTCAACAGAGCTGAGTATTTACTCTTTTTAAAATTATGTTACTTTTCCTGCACATTTTTGTTACAGATGGCATCAGGGAACGTACCATGAAGCTCAATAAAATTTATTCTGCTATTTTACTTAGCACTTTACCTCTTTCTGCAGTTCAAGCAGCTGGCCTAGACCGTTCTGGTCAATCTATTTCTGCTTTTTTACAGCCGGGTAATTATGCTGAAGCAGGTATTACTGTGATTGATCCTAGCGTATCTGGAAAATCTATTCCTCAACTAGGTAATGAATCTATCAGCGACATGGCAGAAGACTACTACTTTCCATCTGCTGCTATTAAAGTTCAAGCAACTGATAAAATATCTTTAGGTCTGATTTATGATCAACCTTATGGTGCCGATTCAATTTATCCAACAAATAATGTAAGTTTTTCACAAGTAAATCCTCTTAGTACTCAACGAGAAAGCACTCAAGTAGAAGTAAAAACTAATAACCTTACAGCTTTAATCGGTTATCAACCAACTGAAAACTGGAATTTTTATGCTGGACCTGTTTGGCAAACTGTAGAAGCTAAAATTGCATTACGAGGTGCAGCTTATGGAAATTCGGGCTATGATATTAAACTTGATGAAGAAGAAGCTTGGGGCTGGCTTGCTGGTTTCGCTTATCAAATCCCTGAAATTGCTTTAAAAGCAGCTATTACTTATCGTTCAGAAATCGATCATGAGGCAAATTCAACAGAGAGCTTTGGATTTGGAACTATTGCATCGCCTCTTTCACCAGATGTTACAGCTACAACACCTCAATCTGTAAATTTAGATCTTCAAACAGGTATTGCAGCAAATACTTTAGCCTTTGCTAACGTACGCTGGGTAAATTGGAGCCAATTTGCAGTAACACCTAATTTATTAAAATTACGCTCAGGTAGTAATTTGATTGACTACTCAGATGATCAATGGTCTGCAAATGTTGGTGTTGGCCGTAAATTTAGCGACAAATGGTCTGGCTCTGCTTTAGTAAGTTATGACTCAGGTGCAGGTAATCCTGTAACAACACTAGGACCAACCGAAGGTTACTGGGGTGTAGGTTTAGGTGGACAATATAGCCCAGCCGAAAATTACTTTATTCAAGCAGGTGTTCGCTATATGTGGTTAGGTGACGCTGAGGCTAAAGCAGGCCCTAATGTTGTAGGAGAGTTCACCGATAACACTGCAATCGCATATGGCATGAAAATCGGTTACCGCTTCTGATTTTTTGATAGATTCAATAAAAAAGGCGCTTATAGCGCCTTTTTATTTACTTAAATTCTTTAAGCAGGGATATCACGCACTGAAGCATTACGAATTGCTTCTTTTAACGCATCATAACCACGAATTGGCGGGAATTGCGGGAATTCAGCAATCACGTTCTCAGGCGCATCAAATAGGAAACCATGGTCTGCCTCACCTAACATTGTAGTATCGTTATAAGAATCCCCTGCCGCAATCACACGGAAATTCAAACCATGCAGTGCTTTAACAGCCTGACGTTTTTGATCTGGCTGACGAAGTTTATAGGCTGAGATCATGCCCGCTTCATCCGTTTCCAGTTTATGACAGAAAATCGTCGGCCAATCCAGTTGCTTCATCAATGGATGTGCAAATTCATAGAAAGTATCTGAAAGAATAATTAATTGAAAATGCGTACTCACCCATTTCACAAATTCTTTTGCTCCTGGGAATGGACCCATTTCTGCAATCACTTCCTGAATATCGTTCAAGCCTAAACCGTGCTGTTTTAAAATATTCAGACGTTGGGTCATCAGTACATCATAGTCAGGAATGTCACGAGTCGTCGCTTCAAGCTCTTTAATACCGGTTTTTTTGGCAAAGTTAATCCAGATTTCTGGAACCAACACACCTTCTAAATCTAGACATACGACTTCCATGAACATTCCCTCTAAGTTGTATTGAAAAAATTTTGCACTATCATAGCTGAAGAAACAGATTTTGCACTGTACTTTTTTAAATCTATTTTTTTAATAAGTATTTATTTTTTAGTGATAAGTCAATTAAATCAATTCTATTAAAATAGATGTGAAATTAACTAATATAGGCCATGTCCTTTCCAAGCCTATATCGCCAGGACTCTCATGACCATCATTCCTACTATTGATCGTATTGATGCGCTTGCATCTGAATATGCAGATAAATCGCCCAATGAAATTTTGGCACTTGCACTGGGCCAGCAAGGTGAAATTGCGATTTCATTTTCTGGTGCTGAAGATGTTGTATTGATTGATATGGCATCGCATCTCGGTAAACCGTTCCGGGTATTCAGTCTGGATACTGGCCGTCTACATGCAGAGACGTATCAGTTTATTGAACGAGTGCGTAAGCATTATAATATCGAGATTGAAATCTGCTTCCCTGAAACGGATGCAGTACAAAATTTAGTGACCACCAAAGGTTTATTCAGTTTCTTTGAAGATGGCCATCAGGAATGTTGCGGTATACGCAAGGTTCAACCGCTACGTAAAAAACTGGCGACGCTGGATGGCTGGATTACTGGTCAGCGCAAAGACCAAAGTCCGGGTACACGCAATGAAATTCCTGTGGTTCAGGCAGATTCAGGTTTCTCCGGTCCGGGAAAACAGTTGATCAAGTACAATCCTCTGGCCAACTGGTCCAGTGCAGATGTCTGGAGTTATATCCGCATGATGGAAGTGCCTTATAATGCGCTGCATGAAAAAGGTTTTGTTTCAATCGGCTGTGAACCCTGTACCCGCCCTGTCCTGCCGAATCAGCATGAACGTGAAGGCCGCTGGTGGTGGGAAGAAGCCACGCATAAAGAATGTGGCTTACATGCTGGCAATCTAAAAAAATAAAGTTAAGTTTTATCGTTCCTATTGATTGAAAGACTATTTTTTAATAAAGATAGTCTTTTTTAATTGATAATTTTACATTTAGTGACAAGATAGAAATTACCTTTTATCGGGATAATATTATTTTAATTAAAGAATTGATAAAATTTTAGCTCATTGATTTATTTGCATAAAATGTGAAATGGAACACAATGCTATTCTTCTAATAACACATAATTATTAAGTTACACTCCACTTCGCCTAGTAAATACTATTTTTAGAAAACTATTTTAAAACTAAAATTTTCACATTTCATAAACTTAGGAAGATATTTTGTTCTTGTCAATAGCCACTTTTTCACAGTTGAGGCAAGATAAAGCAGTTCATTTATATGCTAAAAAAGATATACTTTAAAAACTAAAGCAATAATTCTAACAAGGCTTTTTAGCAAAAAAGCCATAGAGAGTGCAGTGAGGCAATCCACGCTATGCGTCCATTACATCCAATTGATTTTATTTTCTTAACCTTAGAGAAACGGCAGCAGCCTATGCATGTAGGTGGACTATTTTTATTCCAAATTCCCGACAATGCGCCAGCTTCCTTTATTCAGGATCTAGTCACGGATATCCAAAATTCGAAATGCTC
>DFCG01000116.1:0-1006 GCA_002367455.1 Acinetobacter sp. UBA3060
AATTCCAACTGATCGATTTGATAAGATTCGGATTCACCCATTTCATTTTTAGTTTTACGATGCACAATTGTGCCAGAAATCAGGTAGTCGTCCTTGAGATTAAAATCTACATTTGAACCATAACGGACATTGCTAAAGCTTAAAGTCGTCGTGTCACCATTCACCGTCTGAGTAATGTTTGAGCCTTTACGGTAAGTTTTATCCAGAATAATACAGTTATCTTTATCTGTTTTTAATTTCAGGGTTTTGACCGAACCAGTGGTATTGACTTCCGAACAGATCAGATTTGGATATTTAATACTATTGATGCCCAAATTATAAATTTTGATAATACGTGCAGTACGCCCATAAGGATAATCTGCGAATACTTCTCCAATCATGTGACCTAGAGCAACATTATAGTCGGTATCATTACTGGTATTTCCGGAAATTTTATCGCGAATTTTCTTTACAATATCCTGATCTTCAAACGGGACAAACTCCTCTGAAAGCTCAGGGGAAATACTTTCCTTAGGAACATTTGGAGGTGTAATGACAGTAGGACTGTCTGAGCTACTTCCCTCACCACCGCCACAGGCACTCATTAAACCCGAAACAAGAGCAAGTCCAAAGATAGAAATCTGCTTTTTCATAAAATTTATTCCCTAAAATTTCTTTGCATTTTTATTTGGTGATCACTAAAGATTGGCCTTCTCGAAACTGAACAGCTCAAATGCTATTTCTGCCGGTGATATTTTTTCTTGGCAGCCAGCTTTATCCTTCGATATCGCTTTATCTTTAACAAAGAAATTTTTGGTTCTGTAATTTTAATGTATATTTCAAACAACAATTATCATAAGAAATGAAGTGCTTATTTGAATCTTGTTCCTTACCAGTGTCACTTTTCAATACAATTAAAGCGCATTTAATTAAATCAATTTACTTTGCAACAAAGCTTATAAAATTTGTAATTGTTAAGTTAAAGATGGATTGAATTTTCTTTTTATGGAGAATCATGTTCAACTTT
>DFCG01000116.1:1090-10530 GCA_002367455.1 Acinetobacter sp. UBA3060
AGCCCGGTCAATTCATCTTTACTGGCTTCTTCCTGCAATAATTCATGCTGTCTCATCTGCTCACTCTGACGTAATTCTGCCTGCAAGATCGAACTGAGCAATTGTCCCAATAACTCGACCAATTGCATATCTTGCACAATAGCTTCCGATTTGGTTTCTGGATCAATCGCACAGAGTGTTCCAAACAAACTGCCATCTTCTTTAAGGAGTGGCTGACCAATATAAGATTTTATACAGACCTGCTGATTAATCGGCGCTGTGGCATATAAAGGAATTTCTTCAGAGCGAGGTGCAATTCTCGGGGCCTTACCTGCGACCATATGAGAACAAAAAGAATCAGCCCACTGAAACACTTGACCGGGTCGTATATCATAACCATGATCTTCACTTTGCAGCACAATCCAGTCTTGGCCTTCTACCCGGGTGATCATCCATAAATTAAAGCCAAAATGCTGATGCAAAAACTTTAACACCGCCTCTCCAGCATCCTGAAAACTTTTGAAATTTATATTTTCCATTCGAGATTGCCTCTGCTGCAAACCTGTAAAAATATGCATGATATCAACTTAAGCTATTAAACTTTTTTTCCGGTTTCAATAGAATATACAAGCTCTAAATACAGCTATAAAACTATATATTTACAACATACCGTTGCTATAAGTTTTCATTTAAAAATTCACAATAAAAAAGAGGCCTTAGCCTCTTTTTTTCAAGCCTGAAATCTATGCCTCTGTCGGATTAGTCAATTCCGTCATTGGCCAGCGTGGTGTGGTGGTCACCGCCAAGCCATCATGCTGCCCTGCTTTTAAACGCTGATAGCCCGCAAAAGCAATCATTGCACCATTGTCTGTACAGAGTGCAGGTTCAGCATAATAAACAGATGCACGGATCTTGGCTAAATCTGCTTCTAAACGCTCACGTAAACGCTTATTGGCACTGACACCGCCCGCAATCACCAGACGTTTAAGCCCCGTTTGCTTCAATGCTTTCACCGACTTTTTCACCAGAGTATCGACAATGGCTTCCTGAAAACTGGCAGCGATGTCGGCATCGCGGTTTTCATCACCCAGTTTTTTCATTTGTACAGAAACTGCGGTTTTTAGACCACTGAATGAAAATTCTAAACCTTGATGCAGCATTGGTCGCGGGAATGCAAATGCATTTGGATCGCCCTGCTCTGCCAGTTTGGAAATATTCGGGCCACCCGGATACGGCAGACCCATCATCTTCGCGACTTTATCAAATGCTTCGCCTGCCGCATCATCAATGGATTCACCCAAGAGTTCATACTGGCCAATGCCATAAGCCGCCATGAGCTGAGAATGTCCACCCGATACCAACAATGCGACAAATGGAAACTCAGGCGGAGTTTCTGACAATAAAGGTGCCAGCATATGACCTTCCATATGATGCACACCAATTGCGGGTTTATTCAGCGCAAAGGCCAAAGTACGACCAAACAATGCACCGGTCATGAGTGCGCCCATCAGACCCGGGCCACGGGTATATGCGACTGCATCAATTTCTGATTTTTTCACGCCGCTCTGTTCAAGCAGCTCATTGATGAGTGGAATCAGTTTACGCACATGATCACGTGACGCCAGCTCTGGAACTACACCGCCATATTCTGCATGCAGTTTAATCTGGCTATAAAGCACTTGTCCGCGCAAACCCAACTCGCTGTCATACAGCGCAAGTCCTGTTTCATCACACGACGTTTCCAAGCCTAAAACGATCATTAAACTGCCTATAACCTGTATCAATTCTATTGCAGCAACTATTATAGACTTGTGGTATGAGATGTAAATGAGTAAAATACTGACCTTCACTTGTGATTGAGGGCAATTCAGCCCGAGATCTTACCCTAACTGATATGAGGATTCTTCATGCCACAAGTTAAATTGAAAGAAGGCGAACCAGTAGACGTAGCTATCCGTCGTTTCAAACGTTCATGCGAAAAAGCGGGTGTTCTTGCTGACGTACGTAAGCGTGAATTCTACGAGAAACCAACTCAAGAACGTAAGCGCAAAAAAGCTGCTGCTGTTAAACGCTACCAAAAGAAATTGGCGCGTGAATCAGTACGTACAACTCGCCTTTACTAAGATTAATTTGTGATTGATTGCCTGGAATAAATAATGACGACTTTAAAAGACCAAATCACGGATGTTTTGAAAGCAACAATGCGTGCCAAAGAAATGTCCAAGCTGACGGTCATTCGTAGTCTACAGGCAGCAATTAAGCAAATCGAAGTCGATGAGCGCAAAGAACTTGACGACGCTCAGGTTCTTGCGGTCATTGAAAAACAAATTAAACAACGTAAAGAATCGGTTAAAGCCTTTGCAGGCGCTGGCCGAGATGATTTAGCTAGTAAGGAACAAGCCGAAATTGAGATTTTGTCTCAGTTTCTACCAGAAGCTATGACTGAGGAAGAACTTGATTCCATGATTGCGCAAGCTATTGCAGCGCAACAAGCTACTAGCATGAAAGATATGGGTAAGGTGATGAATTCTCTGCGTCCGCTCATAGCCGGGCGCGCCGATCCTGCACAAGTTTCCGCCAAAATCAAAGCGCAACTTGCTTAATCCATACTCTCTAGCATTTTCTCTTTAACGTTGAACTGCCTTTAATCAAAGACAGTTCCTGACGTATTCTCATTGCAAATTACAATCGACCTGATAACGCTTAAGTAATTGCATCTCTTTCGATGATTTCACTTCTACAATTACATCCCGTTTACTCATATTTTGAAACTGACGATCCAGATAAGGACGATTCTGGTCAGCGGCCTGATATAAACGATCAACATAACGTCCTACAATTCCACAAAATTTTGCATTCTGCTCAGGACTAAATCCCTGTTGCTGCGGATTTAAACCACTTAAAAACTGACGCGATTCCTTTTTATAATCCGCATTAATTCGTTCTATTGCTTCTACATATTCAACTGCACTCGCAGCAAAAACCCCATAACTCCACCCCAGTAGACACACGCCCAATAGTATTTTTTTCATATTATGCTTCAGTTTGATTCACGCTGATCTTTCAAAAATATTGTAGCCTGATTGAATATATTCTTGCTATATCATCCTGATACAAAAACTTAAAACCCAGTTCAGCTTTAAATCTTATATTGATGTGCCTGTTGCATCTGCTTCAGACGCTGGCGAATGGTGGACGATAAAGATTGATTATTCTTTACGCTACGCTGTGCATGTAATAATGATTTGATGGCAGTTTCTTCATATCCTGACCAATATTCTACTTCTGCACGATAGCGCAGCACATTAGCAGCCTTAATCGGCGAATCTGGCTCTGCATTGGCAGCCAGTTGCATTAGTCGCCAGCCACTGACATCCCGTGAATTGGCATTTAGAAATCGCTGCACTAAAACTTTTGCTTTATCGGGTTGCTTGGCGCGAATCAGCACTTCTGCATATTTATAATTGAGCGCTCGATTTTCCGGCATGATCCGCGCTGCTGACGCTACACTTTCCAAAGCTGCATCAAGCTGGTTCTGAGCTAAATAAATATCAGTCTGGAATAAAACCTGTAAAGGATGCATCTGGTTATGCTTTTTTGCTCGATCTAAAGTGGCCTGCGCGGCCTGGAAATCACTTTGCTGTATTCGATAGGCAGTTAAGGCAAGCTGGCCTGCAAAATTATTTTGCTGGTCCATCAGGATAAGCTGCTCTGCATTGGTCTGACCAGACAATACCCTGCTATACCACTTGATAATGTCAAAGTCTTGGTCATTGAGACTGCGTTTCACCGCAGGAAGCTGGTTAGCACGTAAACGTGCTTCACTCATACGCTCGGTGGTGAGTGGATGAGTGAACCAGAAATCCGGCAGAAAGCTTAAGCGGCTGGTCGAGCGATGCATGACCTCAAAGAAATCTGCCATACTATGCGGGTTATAACCGGAACGATACATATATTGCATACCAATCCGGTCTGCCTCACGCTCCTGATTACGGCTATAGGTAAGCTGTTTATCCAGAAGTGCTGCCTGTGAACCCATCATGACCGCTGTGCCGACATCACCATCTGCCTGAGAAGCGACCAAAGCACCGACAAGAATTCCGGCTAACGCCAGTAAACCTTGCCCTTTAAAGGCATCCTGAGAGCGACTGTAATGACGTTGTGTGACATGTGCAATTTCATGTGCCATGACTCCTGCCACTTCATCCATGTTTCGGGCTGAATTAATCAGACCAGCATTAAGTGCAAAAAGACCACCTGGTACAGCAAAGGCATTAATTTGCGGGTCATTAATAACCAGCAAACCGATCGGCTGTTGCAATTGAGTCTGACTCAGGATATGAGAAAATACTGAAAGCAACTGATCTTCAAGCCATGGATTTTGCAGGACCGGCATTTGTTTATGCACTTCACGATAGACTTTTTCACCGATCATTTTTTCTTTTTGTTGATCGAGTAAGCCGACGCCTGTACCAATATCAGGCACAGAAAATTGTACATTTACTTGATTAAAATCATGGTTAGAGCCGTGCCCTGCTACCATATACAGACTTAAGCCACACGCCAGCGCCAATCGTTTCAATGAAAAATCTCTAATCCTGCCGATCTAATTTATCTTGAATATAGCATTGAACAATGAGCAGAGACGCAAGAAAATGTTATTTTTTAATACCATTTAAACGACGAATCAGATGCATTTTAAAATTCCGGATTGACCACATAACGGGGCACTCGTCCTTCAAAGGCATCAACAAGATTCTGATAAGCCAGTTCTGCCATTTTTTTACGGGTGGCTGCAGTGGCCGAACCCACATGTGGCAATGTAACCACATTATCCAACTGGAATAATTCCGATTCCTTTAACGGCTCTTTCTGATACACATCCAGACCGGCAGCAAAAACCTGCTTGGCTTTTAAAGCTGAAATTAATGCCTGTTCATCAATGACCGAGCCACGTGAAATATTGACCAATACTGCATGGGATTGCATTTTAGCCAATTCCGCTGTCGCAATCAGCGCCTTAGAATCCGCATTCAAATCTACTGCAACGACCACAAAGTCAGAACGCTGTAACAGTTCCTCAAGCTGGCAATATTTCGCATTCAACCCTTGAGCAAGTTCTGGTTTTTCCCGACGATTATGATACAGAATATTCATATTAAAACCGTAAAAACCACGACGTGCGATTGCAGCTCCAATATGACCGAGACCAATAATTCCGAGGGTTTTTCCAAAAATATCCATACCAAATTGTGCTTCGCCCACGGTACGCTGCCATTGTCCCTGCTTGGTCCATTGATCCAGGTAAGCCACTTTGCGTGCTGCTGACATCAGTAAAGTGAAAGCCAGGTCAGCAGTGGTTTCAGTCAGTACATGCGGCGTATGACTGAGATAAATTTTCTTTTCATTTAAATAATCCAGTTCATAGTTGTCATAACCGACACTGACACTGGAGATAATTTTTAACCGGGTAGCACTGGCCAGATTATCGCGATTCAACAAGCGCCCTGCGCCAATCATGCCATCAGCATCCTGAACCTGCTGCAAAAGCTGTTGATTCACATCGCCTAGCTTCGGTTGTATATAACTAACCTGATAATTTTGTTCCAGCTTGTTTTGAATATCAGTATCAATTTGACTAAATACAACCACTTTTTGTTTCATCTATTTTTATTCCACAGCAAGATTATTCCAGACTGGCAGTCCTATTTTGCATAAACTGCCATAAACGTTTTTTTAGAATCGGCTGATCCAGCATTTCTTGTAAAGATGCCAACTGGATCATTTTCGTATTTGATATATGCGCTACAGGCCCGAGGAAAATAATATTTTTCTCTGCACTCATTCCATCCAGAAAACCCTGAATATAGGATTCTACACCACGTCCATCCTGAACATTGGCCCAGGGAAATGGCCAGTTCAGCTCATGAAACTCACCTGGGACTGCACGCTGGATATTGCCCCATAAATTCTGGGTGTCTTCGGTCATTGCAGTTGCATCAATCACGATACTGCAATGTGCCAGACTTAAAGCCTGCAAACTGAATGGCGGGATTTGTACGATTTCACGCTGTTCCTGAACAGGTGCAATGTGAGTCGGTGCCGCAGGTGGTGTATCAACCTTAAGCGTAACAATTGGCTCTGGCTCAGGAATCGGTAGATCAGCCAACGCCTCTACGGAAGCAGGCTGTGGTAAGACGATATCGGTGTGAAATTCAGGTGCAGCCTGATCACGCCAGATCGAAACCTGGTGCGGCTGACATGCGCTGTCCCTAGGAATCCAGAGATCGATTCCTAATGTTGCCAGTATGTCACGCTGATGCCCAATCATCTTTTCATCATCACCAATTTCAGGCTGAACATTTTAGCCGGATTGCCTGTGCTTTGCCGAACTTTTTCAGCTTTTCTTTTTTATCCTGATGGATTCTAGTACAAAGTTTAGCTGTCTGCTAAAAACCGTGCTTTTAATACACAATTAAACCATTCCTGCTGTTATAACAGATTCCGGCTAAAGCTGCGCGTTGTCATTTATTTTCTACAGAATGGTTAAACTGTTCTTCTTTAACATTTGCTGAACGACCTGTTCTGCCTCAAAACCCAAGCGCCAATACAACAGCTCCATCACGTCCAGCTCATCCTGTGTCACGATACGGTCACTCCACAAACAGGCCTCTGCAATACCTAAAATACTGAGGCGATCACGCAATAACAGCCCCGCAATATCATTCAGGATTTCTGCTAGATCAATCGGCTCATCAGAAATTTCATTATATAAGTCCAGTTCCTGAGCGGTCAGAATCCGGTTTAAAATTCGCTCCCGTACCTCAAGCTGGTTGCCGCTATTAATCTGCTGTACATGCAGCAAGGCGTCAATCAAACGCACGATCTGTGGCTTGACCTCATCGAGTGCTGTAGGAGTATGTGCAGGAAGCAGATTTAACTCATATTTCACACATTCCAGTAATAATGCATCTAGCAGGCCAATTTCGCCATCTTCCTGAATAATCCGTGCCAGCTTCATCAAAAACTGGCGTGCAACAGTTGTCGGCATGCCACCAATATTTTTACAAGCTTGCTGAAAAATCGAAATATGCACCCGCCCGTCCAGATTGAGCAATGAATCTACAATGGCACGGCTAACTTCAGCCTCAGTCGGAATAAATTCACGATATTGACGGATCATTAAAATGGCGACCATCACTTCACGAGAACCAGTTGCGGTTTGTAATGCACGCTCAATCAGTTCCGGACGTGGCATCTTGAGCCGAAGTTCCGGATTCAGTGGTTTGATCGCATCTTTAATCGCAAAACTGATCGGAGACAGCCGCAATAATGGCAAAGGCTGTGGCGAGCTCCAGCTCATTGCAGTTTCAGGCACCACTTCTTCNNTCAAGCTGTAAGTCCTGAATCAAGGCAGGATTTAATTCATAAATCCGCTGATTGATATGGGGATGAATATTCAGCCAGTTTTGTGGGCTCAAGGAATTGGCAAAGCACATATGTGAAATGGATTCAGCATATTCACTATAGATCTGGGAGCCAGAATGATGCACATGGATTCTGAGTAAAGTCTGAATATTGGCATCATTTTGAATCAGGCGTCGGGTCTTTCGATCATTTTTATAGGTCCGACCACCCAGTGAAATATATTTAATAAAACGGGAAATCAAAACACCCAAACTACCAATCAGCCAGATCACCGCACCGACTGCAACATAGAAAGTTTCAAACTTATTTTCACGCGGACTACCCGCTCGATAAAAACCGGACTTGGCAATCTTACTGCCACACTGACTAAACGTGGTTAAACTGCTATACAGGATTTTCAGGCGGGTATTTTCCGCAGCTTCACCAGAGAGAATTTTATTGAATTCATGGCTGAGCAAGCCATACAGCTCGACTTTATCCAGTGTTTGTATCGCACCCCAAGTCAGGATAATTGCGGTATCCCGCGGACTAAAACCTGCCGTCAATGCATTGACACCAACTTCATCGGGCAGCACATATACCGCCGGAACATCAATCAGAAAAGTCTCTGCCAGCTGCTGGTTAATGTGCAGTGCAGCACTTTCTTCTGGAATACTGTCCATCGGACTCAACCGACGCGCACCNNTAAGGACTCAGCGCATGCCAGAAGATTGACTGGCTAGGATCAGTATAAAAAACAAAGAGACCAACAACGGTATTAATAATAAAAATAGTCAACAGAATTGCAATCAGGCAAAAACTTACAGGCAGTACTATATTTTTGTTTTTTATAAAATCGTATCCTACGTTTCGCAATGGAGAACCCTAAAATGATGATTTTCAATGGGTTCATCATAAAACAAAAAAGCGGGAAATTCCCGCTTTTTCATGATGATTTTAACTACTTAAACTTCACGCACACCAGTCAAATCCACTGAGGCTGCATCAATATTGACATCAATATAATTGCTTTCTTTCATGGCACTGTCACTACGTTTTTGCTGTAGGTCATCCAGATATTGCGCATCAATGCCACCCGAAACATAGATGCCATCAAACACTGAACAATCAAAGTCTTTGACGTCCGGCACCTTGGTGGTTCTTACCGCATCTTTCAAATCTTCCAGATCCTGGAAAATCAGACGGTCAGCACCAATAATTTCACGGATTTCTTCCACGCTACGTTCCGATGCAATCAGCTCAGATTTCGCCGGCATATCAATACCATAAACGTTTGGATATTTCACCATCGGTGCTGCAGAAGCAAAGAATACTTTTTTCGCGCCAGAATCACGAGCCATCTGGATAATTTCATTACAGGTTGTACCACGGACAATCGAGTCATCCACCAACAGTACATTTTTACCTTTAAACTCAAGCTCAACCGGGTTCAGTTTCTGACGTACCGATTTTTTACGCAGCTGCTGACCAGGCATAATGAAGGTACGACCAATGTAACGGTTTTTCATGAAACCTTCACGGAATTTCACACCCAGCATATTGGCAAGTTCCAATGCAGAAGTACGTGAAGTATCCGGAATCGGAATCACCACATCAATATCATGCTCTTCACCCCACTCACGCAGAATTTTTTGCGCCAGTTTCTCACCCATTTTTAAACGTGCTTTATACACCGAGATTCCATCAATGATGGCATCTGGACGGGCAAAATAAACATATTCAAAAATACAAGGACGGTATTCAGCATTCACTGCACATTGCTTGGTGAAGAAGTTACCTTCTAAATCAATAAATACCGCTTCACCAGGCAAAATATCACGCTCAACTTTAAAGCCCAGCGCAGTAATCGCAACAGATTCAGAAGCAATAATATATTCCATACCCTGTTCAGTTTCACGCGAACCGTAGATCAATGGACGAATACCATTTGGATCACGGAAGCCTACCAGACCCTGACCGGTAATCATCGCCACCACGCCATAAGCACCTTTACAACGCTCATGCACACGCGTCACCGCATGGAAAATATCTTC
>DFCG01000085.1:0-8678 GCA_002367455.1 Acinetobacter sp. UBA3060
CCATAAAGTACTATCCACCCATCAAGTCAAACCGATTAAAAAATTCCGTCGTAAAGTAGATTTCATTCGTTATGAACACCCATTACCAGGCGATAGAATTCAAATGGATACTTGTAAATTGGGTTCTAGGCTATATCAGTACACATCTATCGATGACTGCACACGATATCGCGTTTTAAGGATATATAAACGCCGAACAGCGGCGAATACGCTCGACTTTTTAGACTGCGTAATTGAAGAAATGCCTTTTCCCATACAGCGAATACAGACCGATCGTGGGCGGGAATTTTTTGCTGAAAAAGTACAGAAAAAATTGATGCAGCATGGAATCAAATTTAGGCCAAATAAACCAGGTTCACCTCATTTGAATGGCAAGGTAGAGCGTTCTCAAAAGACTGATAAATCTGAGTTCTACGCTACTGTCGATATTAATTCTGAAGATATCCAAGACAAGCTAGCCGAATGGCAGCATTACTATAACNNACGATCTCTATGAATCACACAATTAAATCTTACTAAAAGAGCTTTAGAAAGACTGTTCCAGACTTTCCAGTTCCATCATCAGTTCCAGCATTTGCTCTTCGGCTGTTTCCAGTTTGGCTTTTAGCTCGGTTTGCTCATTCATCAGTTTCAGCAAATCATTTTTACGTGATGCTTCGTATAAAGCACTGTCACCCAGCAAGCTTTCAATTTCAGCCAGTCGTGGCTGCAGTTTGGCCATCTGTGCTTCGCATTTTTCAATATTCTTGCGAATCGGACGACTTAGTTCCCGCTGGCGAGCAGCTTCCTTACGTTGTGCTTCCTTGTCCAGTTTGGAAATGGTGGGTTTGACTTCGACTTGGGATTTCACCGGTTCTGCTGGCTTCTGTCCATTTTTGATCATTTCAATACGGGCNNCTGGCGATGAGCTGACGTTCATGCGAAACCAGAACCACCGCGCCTTGGAAATCTTGCAAGGCCATGGTCAGTGCATGACGCATATCGAGGTCTAAATGGTTGGTCGGCTCATCCAGAATCAGTACATTCGGACGCTGCCAAACAATCAGCGCTAGGGCCAAACGTGCACGTTCACCACCCGAAAAACTTTCACTCGGCGTATCCATACGTTCGCCACTAAAACCGAAACTACCCAAGAAAGAACGCAGGCTGGCTTCACTGATTTTTTTATCGGCAATACGTGCCAGCTGTAACATCGGACTGGCATTACCATCCAGTGCATCCATCTGATGCTGGGCAAAATAACCAATATTCAGTAGCTCTGAATCTTTACGCAGGCCCTGAATCAGTTTCAGGTCACCGACCAGCGATTTAATCAGCGTGGATTTACCTGCACCATTCATCCCGAGTAACCCGATCCGGCTGTTGGGCGTGATCTGTAAATTTACATTGGTAACAATCAGCTTGTCGCCATAACCAATATCGGCATGTTCCAGTTGCAATAACGGCGAACTCATTTTGGTCGGTTCGCGGAAACTGAAAGTAAATGGTGTATCGACATGGGCAGCAGATAGTTCCTGCATACGTTCCAGCTGTTTGATCCGGCTCTGTGCCTGTTTGGCTTTGGTCGCTTGTGCTTTAAAACGGTCAATATATTTTTGCAGATGCGCGCGGGTTTCCAGCTGCTTTTCATACGCCTGTTGCTGCTGCGCCAGACGTTCACTACGGGTACGCTCGAAAGTCGAATAGTTACCAGTATATAAAATGAGTTCCTGATTTTCGATATGTAAAATATGGTCGGTAATCGCATCGAGGAAGTCCCGGTCATGCGAAATCAGCACCAAGGTGCCTTCATAGGCTTTCAGCCAGTCTTCTAGCCAGAGAATCGCATCCAAGTCCAGATGGTTGGTCGGTTCATCGAGGAGCAGTAAGTCCGAGCGGCTCATTAAGGTACGCGCCAAGTTTAAACGCATACGCCAGCCACCGGAAAAACTTGAAACATCCAGCTGTGATTGATGTTCAAAGAAGCCCAGACCAGCCATCAGTTGTGAAGCTTTGGCAGGAGCAGAATAACCTGAAATTTCATCAAAACGGCCATATAAATGAGCCAGTTCTGCATCATCCAGTTGATCCGGTTGATCGAGTTTCTGCTGAATATCCCAGTATTCTTCATCGCCCGACAAGACGAAATCAATGGCTTTCATATTCAGTGCTTTGATTTCCTGAGCCATATGCGCTACGGTCCATACCGCAGGTCGGGTCAGCGAACCGGTGTCCGATTCCATGCCGCCGAGCAAGGCTGAAAACAGGGTTGATTTTCCAGCACCATTGACACCGGTTAGGCCAATTTTCCATCCTGGGTGTAACTGCATCGACGCTTTTTGAAATAAAACACGTCCACCGCGACGTATAGATAACTGGTCTAACTGAATCATTGAGAAATCAAAGCTAAGAAATAAGATGCGCCTATTCTAAAGGAAAGCCCTGTGAAAATGAAAAATCTTACCGTTTTTGCTGAAATGAGTGTGCTTTTCACCTCTGTCAATTGATCTAGGGTGGACGCATAAGTTGAGTAAAAGCTCTATTTTATGCATGAACAGTGGTTTATAGTTCAGGCTGATGGAGCAAAAAATATCATAGAGTCAAATAAAAATGAAAAAGGGATGTTTAATTTTATCGGCACTGGGCATTTTGGTGTCGACTTCAACTCAAGCCAGAGTGAATGTCTGTGTTTTTGATTTACTGGGGAAATCTGGTGAGTCTTACAAACTGCTGGAGGAATGGGCGCTGGCAGCAAAAGGCTGGGGTGCCGAAATTCAGCTAAGCGCTTATCAGGATGAAGCCAAGGTCGATCAGGACGTCAAAGCCGGAAAATGTGATGCCTTCTATATGACCTCAATGCGTGCCCGGGCTTATAACAAATTTGCTGGATCGATTGATGCAATTGGCGGCGTGCCGAATAATGACATTGCCATGAAAGCCATCAGCTATGTACTGGATAAACGCAATAGCAAACGCCTGATCACCCAGATTGGCAAAGAAAAATTCGAAGTGGCGGGTATTGGTCAGATTGGCCCAGCCTATATTTTTGTTCGTGATCGTACTCTAAATAAACTGGAACAGGTCAAAGGCAAGAAATTTGCCGTGCTGCATTATGACTATGCGCAAAAAATCATGGTCGACCGGATTGAAGCAGTACCGGTCATGTCGGAAATTTCCAATTTTATTCGCAAGTTTAATCAGGGCGAAGTGGATATTGTCGCTGCACCGGCTTATGCATTTAAACCGCTGGAATTACAGAAAGGACTAGGCCGTCAAGGCGCAATGATTAATTTTCCGGTGATTAATGTCACTGCTGATCTGATTATTCGTCAGGAAAAGTTTCCGGCAAGCTTTGCCGCACAATCCCGAAACTGGTTTGTGAAACAGTTACCGCGCAGCTTTGCCATGGTCAAGCGCATGGAAGCTGAGATTCCAAGCAAATATATTCTGAATCTAAGCCGTGAAGATCGTGTGGCCTACCAAAAGATTCTGCGTGATGGGCGGATCGATTTAACCCGGCAGGGAATTTATGATCAGGGCATGATGAACGTATTGAAACGCGCGCGTTGTACAGTTGAACGAACTAATTTTGAATGTTCGATTGGTGGCGAATAAATCTGAAATCATGTATATCTTTGTAACTATATCTGGGTAAATGTAATTATAAGAAAGCAGTTTTAAATATTAAGATATTGATATTTAAATATATATTTAAAAATAACTTAGGCAACTATTGCTGATTTATCTTTATAGGCCAAAATGCCGGTTTTAAATGGAGTAAATGCTCTATTTTTTTTAATTAAACTTGCTTAATATTTGTCCCGTGTACGGACACTCAGCGAATAACAAGATTTCAAAGGATAACTACAATGAAAAAAACACTCTTATCATTGGCTGCATTCTCTGCATTTGGTTTTGCAAGTGCGGCACATGCAGAAAAAGTCGATATCTGTGTGTTTGACTTACTGGGTAAATCCGGTGAGTCTTTCCAGATGGCGCAAGAATGGGCACTGGCTGCAAAAGGCTGGGGCGCAGAAATCAATCTGATTGCCCGTCAGGATGAAGCGGTTGCCGACAATGACTTCAAGGCCGGTAAATGTGATGGTGTGTTTATGACAGCCATGCGTGCCCGTCAATACAATAAATTTGCCGGTTCTATTGATGCACTGGGCGGTGCACCAAGTAATGCCATTGCCCAGCGTGCGATCAGTTTTGCTCTGGACAAACGTAATGCAGCGAAAATGGTCAGTAATATGGGCGGCAAAAAATATGAAATTGCCGGTATTTCCCCGCTGGGTTCGGCATTTATTTTTGTTCGTGACAAGAATATCAATTCGATTGAAAAAGCCGCAGGGAAGAAATTCGCCGTACTTGGCTATGACGATGCCCAGAAAATCATGGTACAGCGCGTCGGTGCGCAGGCAGTGATCTCCGATGTTTCCAACTTTGTCGCCAAATTTAATAATGGTCAGGTGGATATGGTCGGTGCGCCTGCTTATGCCTACAAGCCATTAGAAATCTATAAAGGTCTGGGTAACAACGGCGCAATGTTTAATTTCCCGGTACTGCATGTCACCTCTGATTTTGTGATTCGTCCGGAAAAATTCCCCGCAGGTTTTGGACAGAAATCGCGTGACTGGTTTATCAAAAACCTGCCAAAGAGCATGGGGATGATCAGCCGTCTGGAAGCGGGTATTCCGTCGAAATATAAAATGAATCTGAGCGCTGAAGATAAAACCAAGTATCAGAAAATGTTACGTGATGGCCGGATGGATATGACCAAACGCGGAATCTATGATGCCAGCATGATGTCGGTCTTAAAACGTGCACGCTGTTCTGTCGATAAGGCCAACTTTGAATGTTCAATTGCTGGCGAATAATCTGATTTTTAAAGAAAAAAGCTTAGATTGATCTAGGCTTTTTTTATGGCTGATCCAGGTCAGATCTGCCATTGTGCAGCGAATAAAATAGCTTAAGCTTGATTAACTATTAAATTCGCATGTTTTATATAAAAAACAATCACATGTGACTAAAAGTGCAATAACAAAAACAAGCGATAAGGAAATGAGGATGATGCATAGAGGATGGAAAGCACTGGCATTGGCTACGGCGACACTGGCTGTTTCAGGTCTGGCGCAAGCTAAACAGGTGATTTGCGTATTTGATCTGGTTGGTAAAAACGGTGATGTCTATAGTGTGATGAAAGACTATCAGTTGGCGGCCAAAAATTGGGGTGCAGATGTCGAACTGCGGGTGAATACCAATGAAGCGGTGGTTGCAGAAGATTTTAAAGCTGGAAAATGTGACGGCATTAGTGTGACCGGGATGCGTGGCCGTCAGTTCAATAATTTTACCGGTTCACTCGATGCTATTGGCGCGATTCCAGATCTGAATCTGGCAGTTAAAGTCATGCAGGGCTTGGCCAGTCCCACCTTCGCCAAACATATGCTGCAAGGTAAATATGAGGTAGTCGGTGTCATTCCTGTGGGTGATGCTTTCCTGCTGGTGAACGACCGCAGTATTAATACCGTTGCTAAAGCCGCTGGTAAAAAAATTGCCGTACTTGATTATGATGAAGCACAAAAAATCATGGTACAGCAGGTCGGCGCACAGGCGGTGAGTGCCGATGTCACCAATTTTGGTGCCAAGTTTAACAATGGCCAGGTGGATATTATTGGTGCACCAGCAGCAGTATTTAAACCGCTGGAATTACATAAAGGTTTGGGTAACAAAGGCGCGATTGTGAATTATCCGGTGTTGCAGGTCACAGGCAATATCATTATCCGTCCAGATAAATTTCCGGCAGGTTACGGACAAAAATCACGTGAATGGGTGAGAAGTCAGTTACCGCGTGCCTTTGGTATTTTGGGGAAAATGAAAGCGGACATTCCAGCAAAATACTGGATGGATATTCCTGCTGCAGACAAACCGGGTTACCAGAAAATGATGCGGGATTCCCGAATTGACCTGACCAAACGCGGTGTTTATGACAAACGTATGATGAAATTGTTATGGCAATTCCGCTGCAAACAGAACCCGAAAAACTTTGAATGTGCCTTACAGGATGAGAACTACAAATAATCCTGATAAAATTACTCTGATTTGACTTTTAATCTGTAGAGACTGACCATATATTGAGTGTGCTATACTTAAATATGGTCTTTTCTTTTTAAAGACATTCCATTCAACAGAGGAATCCGCCATGAATGCCCAAGCGCTTGTGCTCACCGACAATGCCGCAAATAAAGTACGCCAGTTGCGTGACAGTGAAGGTAACCAAGACTTAATGCTCCGTGTCTATGTGACCGGTGGCGGCTGTTCAGGTTTCTCTTATGGCTTTAATTTTGCAGAAAGCCAGAATGAAGATGATGCAGAATTTGCCAATGGCGATGTTAAAGTCCTGGTCGATTCATTGAGTTATCAATATCTGGTCGGTTCGGTGGTAGATTATTTAGAAGGTCTGGAAGGTTCACGTTTTGTGGTACAAAACCCGAATGCGACCACGACCTGTGGTTGTGGATCTTCATTCTCGATCTAAATCCATGCACAAAAAAAAGTCCTCTCAATGAGGACTTTTTTATATCTGGAAGAACGTTTAGCTATCCAGTTTTACCGCTTCAAGCAGGTCAAAGATCACGGTAGTGACATCCTGACTCAACTCGCGGTTATTGAAAATTTCATAGGCGCTAATGGTAATATCGGTATCGCTTGGCAACAGACGCTGTTCTTCTTCGATCAGGTCATTGATCGGTAATAAGGTCTGTTTGATTTCCAGATGCAGAATATCTTTATATTCCAGATTTTCATCGTCGAGTTCAATCAGTTGTTCATTGAAATAAGGCAGCAAAATCGAATGAAGATAGGGTTGGATGTCCTTGATATCAAAGATTTCGATATCACGGGTTTCATCAATCGTACTAATGTGGTCATTTACTTCAATTAAAATATGGTAGTAACTCACACGAATCTCCAAAGATGGCCTGAACAATGTAGCCAATCACAATAACATGAAATCAGAATAGAGTGTTTTTTATAATACTTATACACTTAAATTAATTAGGGAATTCAAGCTGATCACTTAACGGTTATAAAGCAAGGTCTTGTCTGCAGGTCGCAGCTGGAAGTGTTGCAGATTCTGTTTACCCAGCACCGGATACATCAGTGCTTCCGGGTCATTATGGTGATACAGCCCCAAGGCATGTCCGAGTTCATGTGCCAGAGTCAGACGGAGATCATCTTCTGCATCAAACTGATAGACATGAATTTGATCACCCATAAACACGCCTTTATGAAATTCGCGGGCAGGGAAACGCTGTTGGGCTTGAATGATATTCTGCTGATGGTTTTGCAGACCATGTTGATGCATGGAAACATTCATATTAAAGGAACTTTGCTGTTCCTGAAGGTACTGAAGTTCCCGTTGAAAACTTTCCGATTTGCGCTGTAAAGCCAAAACCTCATATTCAATCTGCTCATGTTCATAAGCAGATAAATTTGGCTGACGGCGTCGTTGCTGTAAGGCCTGAAATTCACTATTCATCTGATCTCTTTGCTGGATCAGGCGTTGCTGCTGACTTTCCAGATGCTGATGGGATGCTTCCAGATTTTTGACCTGACGTTGATACTTGGCGTCATCTGCCAGCAACTGTTTTTCGACTTTCTTCAAGGCATCATAGTCTTGCTGGCGTTGATCATAGATCAGGTGAATACTCAGCCTGGCATTTTCATCATAGACCATCAAATCATCACGATTGCTTCCCTGATGCCAGATTTCGATCGCTTCCTTGCTCAGTTGAATGACTTGATCTTTACTTAGTCCAAAGCCTGAATCGACCTGATCAATTCGGAAACGTAAGCGTGTATCGAAAGGATGCGTCAAGCGATCAGCCAGCGAGTTATAGCGCAGTTGAGGATGGGTTTGGGCCTGCATATGTAGATAGGCAGACATGATCAATCCCACTACGAGCAGACAGAGCAGAAGACGCATATTTTTTATTTAAATGTCTATTTTTTAAAAATATAGCTTAATTTTAATGCCTTTCCCATGCTTATTTGCATCATCCTTCAGCTTTTGGATAAAGCCCTAATTCGGCCAAAGCCTGCTGCAAAATTTCAAGGCGGATCGCCGGATCTATACCATTTCGCATCTGCATATTGAGTGAAAATGCCACGATTTCAGCCTGCGGTGTTTCAACCCAGCCGGTGAGCCAGCCGACTTGCGGTTCCACATCCATGCCCCAACCGGATTTGGCATATAGTCGATAAGCTTTCCGCTCCTGTAAAAGTAACATGGCTTTGACTTGTTGCTGGACTTGAGGATCAAAGGCAAGTTGCTCTCGGGCTAGAGCAGAGACAAATTCGACTTCCTGTTTTGGGGTAACTTTCAAAGGACCTACCAACCAGAAATTATCGACTTGCTGACCAATCTGCTGATTACCAAATTGGATGCGTTGTACTTCCTTTTGCATCAGTTCAAGGCCAATACGACGCGCCAGTTCCTGATAGACGGGTACAGCAGAAGCTTGCATGGCTTGGCCGAGAGTCATGTCTTTTTCCCAGGCTGAAAAACTACGTTTCTTACCATCCCATTTAAAAATTTCATTGGTTGTGGCTTTGCCATGTTGCAGGCCAATCAGGGCATTGAGCATTTTAAAAGTAGAGGCGGGAACATATTCGGTATCTGCACGGCTTAAATCATT
>DFCG01000085.1:8817-15435 GCA_002367455.1 Acinetobacter sp. UBA3060
TCAAAACCTTGCGCACCGCCTTGGCCTTGCGCTGCTTCATATGCACGTTGTGTAATTGGCATGATGATGTTTTGCAGCGCTTCAGTTTTCGCTTTGATCTCTTCAACGTCATTTTCTTTGGTTGCAGCTTCAAGCTCAGAAACCGCAGTTTCGATTGCAGTTTTTTCGTCTGCAGTCACTTGTTCACCAAGATCTTTCACTGCTTTTTGTGAAGAAGCAACTAAAGCATCCGCTTCGTTGCGTGCTTTTGCAAGCTCTTCAAATTTACGGTCTTCTTCAGCATTCGCTTCAGCATCTTTGATCATTGCTTCGATTTCAGCATCAGACAAACCTGAGTTTGCTTTAATCTGGATCGATTGCTCTTTACCAGTGCTCTTGTCTTTCGCAGATACTTTCAAGATACCATCAGCATTGATGTCGAAAGATACTTCAATTTGTGGCACACCACGTGGCGCAGGTGGGATGTCGCCTAACTGGAAGTTACCTAACAATTTGTTTTGCTGCGCCATTTTACGTTCACCTTGGTAAACTGAAATGTCTACAGCAGGCTGGTTGTCCGCAGCAGTTGAGAACACTTGAGATTTCTTTGCAGGAATCGTGGTGTTTTTCTCGATGATTGCAGTCAACACGCCGCCCATAGTTTCAATACCAAGTGTCAACGGAGTTACGTCAAGTAGAAGTACGTCAGTTTTGTCACCTGAAAGTACCGCACCTTGAATCGCAGCACCCATGGCTACTGCTTCGTCAGGGTTTACGTCTTTACGTGGCTCTTTACCGAAGAATTCTTGAACCTTCTGTTGAACCATTGGCATACGAGACTGACCACCCACCAAGATTACGTCAGAGATGTCAGAAGTCGAAAGACCTGCATCTTTAAGCGCAATACGGCAAGGTTCAATCGTACGAGCAACCAGGTCAGCAACTAGACCTTCAAGTTTTGCACGTGTTACGTTGATCACTAAGTGTTTAGGACCAGTCGCATCAGCAGTGATGTATGGAAGGTTGATTTCAGTTGCGTTTGAAGATGAAAGTTCGATCTTCGCTTTCTCAGCAGCTTCTTTTAAACGCTGTAACGCCAGTGGATCTTGCTTCAAGTTAAAGTTTTGTTCTTTCTTGAACTCTTCAACCAGGAACTCGATTAACGCGTTATCGAAGTCTTCACCACCTAGGAATGTATCACCGTTAGTCGACAATACTTCGATTTGCTGGTCGCCATCAAGGTCAGCAATTTCAATGATTGAAACGTCGAAAGTACCACCACCCAAGTCGTAAACCGCGATTTTACGGTCGCCTTCTTTTTTGTCCATACCGAACGCAAGTGCAGCAGCAGTTGGCTCGTTGATGATACGTTTAACTTCTAAACCTGCAATTTTACCTGCATCTTTAGTTGCTTGACGCTGTGCATCGTTGAAGTAAGCAGGAACAGTAATAACAGCTTCAGTTACGGTTTCGCCCAGGTAATCTTCAGCAGTTTTCTTCATCTTTTTCAAGATTTCAGCAGAAACCTGTTGTGGCGCCAATTTTTTGTCGTTGACATCAACCCAAGCATCACCGTTGTCTGCTTTGATGATTTTGTAAGGAACCAGACCGATATCTTTTTGTACCGCTTGGTCTTCATAACGACGACCGATCAAACGTTTGATCGCGAACAATGTATTTTTCGGATTCGTTACTGCTTGACGCTTTGCAGATTGACCTACCAGAATTTCGCCATCTTTATAGGCAATAATAGATGGAGTGGTACGCGCGCCTTCAGCGTTTTCGATTACTTTAACTTTGTCGCCTTCAAGTACTGCAACACATGAGTTTGTAGTACCTAAGTCAATACCAATGATTTTAGCCATTTGGATGTTTCCTCTAAAATTTTTTTGTGATTTACACTTGTTATCCGATATGAGAGCCGTTCGATTTTTTTCAAGTAAAATTTTTGAAAAATTTCACAAACTCCCGAATTTATTTGGCTTAAGCGCCGACCATCACCATGGCAGGACGCAATAAGCGACTGTTAAGCGTGTAGCCTTTTTGCAAAACAGTCCCAATTTCATTTGCTTTGGCATTTGGATCAATCCCGACTGCCTGATGCAGGTCAGCATTGAAACCGTTGTTGGTATCCACTGCCACAACCCCAAATTTCTCCAAGGTATGCAATAAAGATTTAAGGGTCAGTTCAACACCTTCACGCAATGGTGTTTGCTCTTCACCTGCAGCCACAATGGCACGNNGTATCTTTATGCTTTTCAGATTCACGCTGAATACGTTCAACACTCTTTTGTGCTTCATAAACTGCATTGGCGGTACGGGCTTTTTCTAACTTTAAATCACCTTCAAGCTGCGCAATCTGCTCTTGTAAAGACTCAACGGAAACTTCAGCCTGCTCGGTTTCAGCTTGAGTTTGCGCTGTATCTTGTTCCGCTTGCTCTTGCTCAAGTTGTTGAGCTTGCTCGTTTTGCTCAGTCGCCATTGATTTACTCCGTTTAAATGGGTTCTTAAACATGTACAGTCCTTAGGCCTCAGTGTTCACTGCGTTTATGCTGAACTGCCATGGTTGTGAAGTTCTTGATTACCTAAAGAAATCGGGGCAGGGTGTAAAAATTCAAGCGTCGACCCAGATTAAATTTAAGATTTATACAAAATACTGAATCCAGCGGATAGCAGAACAAGCTATTCAGAACACAACAGCAGGATAGGATGAGAATAAAATACACGGACATCAGCAGCGATGAATCCGAATTTTGAACTGAATAGATTTAATTAGCGACTAAATATAAGAATTAAGTATTTGAAAATAAATATAAAAAATGAATAATCGTATTTTTGAATCAAATTAATAATTTTAATCCGTTTTAAGTATTGGTAAAAAAATTGCATCATACTTCTATTAACAGCGACCTTGTTCAGAGGAGAGAGCCGAACCGGGTTGCTGTTGCCCTATTTTAGAGTTGCTTTTTTCAAGCTGAGTATCCCCAAAACTCAGCTTTTTTTTGTCTGTTTATTTATTAGACATAAAAACGATTAATATCTAAGCAATAAAGTCTTTCACAATAGATGAACTTTTGATTAATATTTATTCCAGATTCTATCGCTGTAGTTTCTTCTTATTTTGAAATGTGTTTTCGTGGCTTATCCTGTTCTCTAGATAAGCCTTTTTTTTGTCCAGAATTTACCTTTTTGAATTTGTTGGAATCAGTCGTCTCTATTTTAGCGGTTTGTAAGATAAAACTTACAGCTTGGATAGTGAATGTCGGCTTCATGAGCGCAAGTTGATCCGATAGGATAATTTGTGTAGAGAACAGGATGTTCTGGTTGAATTGCTGAGAAGCATAAGCGAAGTGGAAGTTCGTTTAACATAACCCTCTGCAAAGGCCCTAAAGAAATTTTCTTTAGAGCCTTTGTCTATCTGGCAGCTACCTTTTTCATTAAAAAAGCCCAGTCTGGGCTTTTAATAGAGAGGGTGATTCAAGTCTTAGTCACGACGATCCCGTGAACGTTGTTCCTGATGACGTCGGTTGTCATTCCAGCGTTGATTAGAACGGTTTTGCTGGACTTTTTTACTGCGCTGATCTGTTGCACGTTTACGCTCCAGATCCTGACCACGCTTGCGTTCTGCCTCTGCCTGTTTTTGCCGTTGCGCCATGATATTTTTACGCTGCTGCTCATAGCGCTGTCGTTCCAGTTGGCTTTTACGTCGATCCAGCTCTAACTGTCTTTTACGATCTTGCTCCCAATTGCGACGTTGTAATTCCTGTTTACGTCGATCCAGTTCAATGCGTTTGCGTTGCTGTTCATATTCCCAGCGTTGCCGCTCATAGCGACGATCGTGTTCATAACGCCGGTCCAGTTCATAGCGACGGTCATAACGCTGATCATAGCGGCCATCATAATAGCCACCATCTTCAGGAAATGCGACGCAGCCTACAGCTAAAAATGCAGTCGCCAAAGACAGAGCTATAATTTTGCTAGCCATAGGCATCCTCCCGATTTGTAATAAAAAATATACTTAAGCTCGCAAAAGTACGTCAAAAATAACCTTTAAACGGTCAATGACATCTTTTATAAATGAGAGTAACGTATCGGGTAGAAGCTATATGTACATTGATATTAAGTCTTATATAAGAATATGGTCACTGAAACGCTAATCGTGTAGAAACTATGAAGAATTAAGAGAATAAGGACTAAAAATAATGACTGTGAATCCTCCAGTTCTGAAAAGTGTAATGGAAAAAGGACAAGGGACGGCAGCGCGTATGCTGGACCGCTTACCTGGCATTGCACAGGAAGCATTGGTCAAGGCCCTGGATTATCCTCATGTTTATCCTGATTTAGATCCTTTGGTTAAATGCCTGATGGCCATCCAGATAAAACAGGGGCATAGCAGTTTTATCAGTGAGGATCTGGCACATTCGCGCACATTGTTTGATGCCCGTATGAAAGCGATCCAGGCTAGACCGACCGCAGTCAAATTTGTTGAAGAGCTCCGCCTTCCTCTACAGAGTGGCAGTATTTTTGCACGACATTATCATCCAGCTCCACAAAAGAAGTTGCCGATGGTGATTTTTTATCATGGCGGTGCATTTATGGTGGGCGGTCTGGACAGCCATGATGAATTTTGTCGCTTGCTGGCAGTACATGCCAAAGTACAGGTACTAAGCGTGGCTTATCCGCTGACGCCAGAATTTAGCCCCTTGCAGATGGTACANNCAGGATATTGATCTGGTGACCTTCATGTATGCCCAAACCCATCAGATTGAACTGGATGATCCGCTGATTTCACCGACCTATGGTGAATTGCAAAACTTGCCACCGAGCTATGTGATTACCGCACGGCATGATGTCCTGCATGATGAAGGTTCAATCTATGCGCATAAACTACGTCAAAATGGCGTGAGTGTTCATTATCATGAATATACCGATCAGGCACATGGTTTTATTAACCTGACGCCGATCTCCCGCCGTGCCAAAAAATATGTGATTGAGATCAGCAAAAATTTCCGCAAATTCTGGGACAAAAATAGTTAAATCGAAAGTATGAAGAAAAAGGTGTTTCTCATGAAACACCTTTTTTAGCTAAGTTTTATCAGTTCTTATACTTTGCTACTGATCTGCGCTTCAGGAAAGATCAGATTGAATTTGGGGACATAAAAGCTTTGCAGCAATTTGGCTTTGGAAAAGTCTGGAAATATATTCTCGACATCTTGCCATTCTACTTGCGAGAGTTTAGAGAGATGACCGCGGAACTGTGGACTAAACTGAAAACGCTGGCCTTTCCAGGCTTGCTGAATCTTCAGCATAGATGCTGGAATATGATGACTATTAATGTAGAACTGGCGCGCGGATTTGGTTTTCTTCAATCGAATCGCCATATGCTGATTCTGGTGCTGAATCTGACACAGTACTTCCTGATCCTTTTCCTGCCATTCAAACTGTGCATGTTCTTTGGGAATGCCCCATAAATGCTGACCGTGTACCACAGACTCATGGGTAGACACATAAATTTTAGGAATTGAGCTGAGGCGTCGTTTACTAATTAAAGGATGATCCAGAATCAGTAACTCATCATAAGGGCCAATCGGCGAAGCGTGATAACGCACCAATAAGACTTGGACCATACGACCCAGCGGAGAAGGCGCAATACGGAACTGTTTTGCTTGCTCAATAAAGCTTGGGGTCAGCCAATAATTCAGAATAAAGCCCTCACCCTGCAAACGCCAAGGTGGAAACTGGTGGATATTTTGCTCCTGTAATAATGCATGCTTCATTCTTATTCTCTTGTCTTTAGTCGGCAGGTCACTGCATTATGAGTTATAAAAGATTAATATATAGTCATTCACAACCATTACTTCTAAGTAGATGAGTTAATAAATGTTAAAGAAATCATTATGTGTCATCGCACTTGCTGCGGTCAGTCTGCCAAGCTTTGCTGAAAATACGATTATTGAGATGAAGACTTCATCTGGAAATATTGAAATTGAACTCTTCAATGACAAAGCACCAATCTCGGCAAAGAACTTCGAAAGCTATGTAAAGAGCAACTTCTATAAGGATACGATTTTTCACCGCGTCATTCCAGGCTTTATGGTGCAGGGCGGTGGCTTTGATGTAAACATGCAGGAAAAAGCCAATACAAAAGCACCCATTAAAAACGAATCGTCGAATGGTCTGCAAAATAAACGCGGTACTTTAGCCATGGCCCGTACCAATCAGCCGGATTCTGCCCGAGCACAATTCTTTGTGAACCTGGTCGATAATGATTTCCTGGATCGTTCTGCTAGAAATGCCGGCTATACAGTCTTTGGTAAGGTCACTAAAGGCATGGATATCGTCGATCAGATTGCCAAAGTACCGACCCGAAACTATGGAATGCATCAAAATGTGCCGGTGAATCCTGTAAAAATCACCAGTGTGACGATTAAAGCACCAGTCGTGAAAAACTAGGCATAGAATAAAGCAGAAATATTTAATTTATATTTCTGTTTTAAAAATATGTACTTATGTAATGAATTGTATGGAATTGAACCAATTTGGTGCATAAAAATAAAACACTCATGATTCCTGTGCGTTAAAAGCGCTTGCACGTGTAAGAAATTGCCCTATAATGAGCACATACCGACGAGATAGACG
>DFCG01000097.1:0-4092 GCA_002367455.1 Acinetobacter sp. UBA3060
AAGGCCTGGATCAATGGACGTCCGAGCAGCCTGTCTGAACTGAAAGAAATTGGGCGTTTACTGGTACAACTCTATAGCCAGCATAGTCAGCAACAATTATTAGAACCGCCTTATCCGAAGCACTGGCTGGATCGTTACTATCATTTTTATGCGCCGGCTCAAGTCGTACGTGATGCCTATAGCACTTGGCAAAAAAATATCCGCCAGCATCAGGCAGCTTTGGATGCACAAGCGACACGCAAGCAGCGTCTGGAAACCCTTGAGCTGCAACTCGAAGAACTGGAAGAAATTGTTCAGACGGATTATCCGGAAATTGAGCAGGAATTTGATCGGCTCTCGCATCATGAAGCTATCATGCAAGACTGTGTGTATAGCCTGAATGTGCTGGATGAAGCTGAACAGAATATCACTCAGGAACTGGCATCAATTATGCGGCGGGTCGAATCACATGCCGGACGCAGTGAACAGCTCTCCGGGATTTATACTTCCCTGCTGAATGCCCAAAGCGAACTTGAAGATGCAGCAGCGAATTTACGTCAGTTTATGGATCGGCAAAGTTTTGATCCGGAACGCATGGAAGTATTGAATTCAACGCTAGAAATCTTCCATCGTCTGGCACGTAAATATCGTACCCAGCCAGAATTGCTCAAAGAAGAATATGAAGCATGGCAAAGTGAACTGGAACAGTTACATCAACTGGAAGATCCGGAAACACTGGCTGAGCAGGTAGCAGTGTCTTATCAGGAATTTCTGGATAAAGCCCAACATCTGGATCAGATTCGCCGTGAAGCCGCAGCACCGTTAGCCAAGCAGCTCACTGAGCAGGTGAAACAGCTTGCACTGCCTGAAGCGCATTTTGAGTTTAAGTTTGAGCCTTTGGAACAGCCATCTAGCGAAGGCCTGAGCTTTATCCAGCTACTTTTCACGGCCAATAAAGGCATTCCGGCACAGCCTTTGGCCCGGGTTGCATCAGGCGGTGAACTCTCGCGTATTGCGCTAGTGATGCAAGTCATGAATGCGGAAAAAACCGAAGCCGAAGTATTGGTCTTTGACGAAATTGATGTCGGGATTAGTGGCGGTACGGCAGAAATTGTCGGGCGTTTACTGGCCGATCTGGCCCAGCATGTACAGATTCTGTGTATTACCCATCAGGCACAAGTGGCAGCACAATCTGATCAGCACCTACTGGTGAAAAAACAGCAGACTGATCCTGCCAGCAGCACAATCATCAACCTTGAAGAAAATGAAATTATTCAGGAGCTTGCTCGAATGACAGGCGGTGTGGAGATTAGTGAAACCACCTTGCAACATGCCCGCCAGTTACGTCAGCTAAAATTTCAGCAGGCTTGAAGATTTACAATCTGGACAAATAAAATTTGGTGAATCCAAAAAGCTCTAGTAACGTAGCTATTAGGATCATAGGATTTCTCTGCGAAGAAATTCATTTTAAGGAGAACTGCTCAGGTGACCAAACAGTTTCTGACACATCGTTGTCTGATTGCACCACCGCATGCGAATGATGATTTTTTTGCACAGACGGTCATTTATCTCGCGCGTCATGATGAAGATGGTGCCCAAGGCATCATTATCAATCGACCTGCCGGCATTCAAATTAAAGAATTGCTGAATGATCTTGATATTGAAGCAGACAATGTCAATCCGCATGAAGTATTACAAGGCGGCCCTTTACGCCCTGAGGCCGGTTTTGTCTTGCATACTGGTCAGCCGACCTGGCATTCCTCCATCGCCGTGGGTGAAAATGTCTGCATTACCACCTCCAAAGATATTCTGGATGCGATTGCGCATAATGAAGGTGTCGGGCGCTATCAGATTGCCCTCGGTTATGCCAGNNGATTCCGATATGGATCTGATTTTTAACTTACCTTATAACGACCGTTGGGACGCTGCCTATAAAAAAATGGGTGTAGACCGCAACTGGTTATCTTCCGAGATTGGACATGCTTGATGTAAACGCGCCATACACCATTATGGCGTTTGATTTTGGTACACAAAAAATGGGAATGTCGGTTGGACAATCCCTGATTGCTAGTGCCAATCCCCTACCCTTATTTCCCATGAAAGATGGTATTCCCAACTGGGATGAACTGCTCAAAATCGTGAAAAGCCATCAACCGAATTTATTTCTGGTCGGCTTACCATTAAATATGGATGATAGTGAATCGGAGCTGTCGACACGGGCGCGAAAATTTGCCCGCCGTTTACGTCATCAGACCAATATTGAAACCTGGATGGTGGATGAACGTTTGACCACCCGTGAAGCACGCGATGAACTGGAGCATTATCAGGCTCAAGGTCGCGGCAAGAAACTCTCTGCTGACAGTATTGCGGCTGCCTTGTTGATTGAAAGCTGGTATCGTCATCCTGCCGGGATCACGCCTTAATCTGTTTTGAAAATTTTTTAAAACAGCATCCTTCAGGGTGCTTTTTTATGCTGCAAAATGCTTCTTAAGGATAAAAATAACGAAAGGTCAGGTTAATTCGTGGTGTCAAAACTTTGCTGGTTTTGCTAATACTGTGCTTCCAGTGTTGCTGTGTCGCGCCACGCATCACAATTAATTGCCCACTATGTAACAGCACATCGACTTTATCACTGCGAATTTTATGCTTAAAGCTCATTTTGCGGGTGGCTCCCAGACTCAGAGAAGCGATGACATTTTCCCGAGAAGTACCTGTATATAAAGCCGGCTCATCATCACTATGCCAACCCAAGCCTTGGGAACCATCTTCATACAAATTGGCCAGACAGGAATTAAAGGGATGACCGACCAGAATTTCAATATGCTGCTTTAAACGGAATAATCCGGGTGTCCATACCTGAGCTTGTTTAAGCGTACCAGAATAACGATACTGATAATGTTCATCGCCATACCAGACCACCTGGCGACCGGTGACATGGTGCTTGCCAAATAAATGCACTTCATCATGTTGCCAGGCCAGCTGACTGAGAAAATGCTGTAGATACTGCTGGCTTTGTTCCTCATCCAAAATCAGGCCATAATCCTCCACTACCCCATCAAAAGGTAATACATTGGCTTGCGGCTGGGGTGCAAATAAATCGAGCGTCATATCCATCAGATCCAGTATCCACATGAAAATACTGACATTCGACCTAAAGGATTACAACTGCTCTTCACAAATGACTACAACATTTATGCTTGTGGCTGGCATGATTCCTGCCTAGACTGAATTCAACTTTCACAATAAAAATAATCCTTTTATGAACTTATGGCAGCTGTTTCAGAAACTTCGTCCCTTTGTTCAGCCTTACCAGTTGCTGGTGATTGCCACGCTGATTCTGACCCTGATTGGTTCATTCACCGCACAGGTCAATGCCATTACCTTGCAATATGCGGTCGACAGCATCAATTCGCTACTCGAAGCCGCTCAAGGACTGGAACAAGGCTGGCATATTCTGATCACGATTTCGGCAATTTTGCTCGGCAAAGAAATTATTAATGCCTTTGTCCAGTTCGGGCAGAAGTTCTATGGAGAGAAACTGCGAATTTTTGTCTCTCAGGATCTGGCCCAAGGGATTATTGAAAAGTTTTTAAAATATCGTTTGGAATTTTTTAATCAGGAAAATAATCAGGCCGGTAAATTACAGACCCGGATTGACCGTGGTATTGGCTCACTGACCCGTCTGGTACAGATCTTTTTCATTGATATTTTACCGTTATTTACCAGTGCTATTGTGGCTTTGGGGTTGATGTACTATGCCAATGTCTATGTCGGTCTGGTTGCAACTGCCATTGTCCCGATCTATTTCTGGTTGACCTATAAACAGGCGCAAAAGCTGGGGGGCTGGCGCCGCAGTCTTCGCGATGGTCGGGAGAAAAAGAGTCAGGGCATTCTCAGCATCATCAACTCGATTACTGTGATCAAATCCTTTAACCGCGAGTCGATTGAATCGGAAAAGCAGTTGGGATTACAGCGTGAATTGACCAACAATCAGATGAAAACCCGCCAGACCAGTTTCCTGTTTGATGGCCTGAAAACTTTTCTGGAACAGATCGGGATTGTACTCATCATTATTCTAACCTCCTACTTTGTGCTGGATGGCCAGATGAGTAT
>DFCG01000097.1:4111-4512 GCA_002367455.1 Acinetobacter sp. UBA3060
CTGAAAGATTATGACACCCAATATCTACGCGATCATATTGGTCTGGTCTTACAAAAAAACCATATTTTTCAGGGCACCATCTTTGACAATATCCGTTACGGCAAAACTACTGCCTCAATGGAAGATGTAATTGAGGCGGCAGAAAAAGCCTCGATTCATGAGCAGATTTTACAGTTACCGGATGGCTATGACAGCGATGCCTTGATGCTGTCTGGCGGCCAGCAGCAACGGATTGCCTTGGCACGGATGTTCCTGAAAAATCCACCGATCATTTTTCTGGATGAACCGACGGCGAGTCTGGATGCAATTGCCACGGAACAGATCAAACAAAGTCTGGACCAGATCAAGCAAGGCCGTACCGTGATCATCATTTCGCATAGCCTGTCGCAGATTATTGATGC
>DFCG01000120.1:0-733 GCA_002367455.1 Acinetobacter sp. UBA3060
TCTTGCACAGTTTGCCAAGCCAGCGGATGATCGACATTGATCTGAAACTTAAACCACCATGCCTGTTTGCCATCTGAACCATAGCTATCAATCCGTTCTTTCTGAACACTCGGCACTTTAGAAAAATATTCATGTAAACGATCGAAATTTAAATCAGACACAGTATTCAACTCGAAACATTAAAAAAAGTAATTTTAGCATAAAGCAGTAGCTTGCCGACGTGCCTGTCAGATTGAAAATAGGCGAGCGCATTACAAAAAATTGCAGCTCCAGCGAGCTTATCCATATTTTTTGCATCTATTTTGTTTAAAATATAAGCAGATTATTCGGAGGAAGCTCAAATGAGAATCGTACTATCGAGTGCAATATTGGCTGCATTGCTATTGGGAGCTTCTGCACAAAGTATGGCTGGCAATGCTTGGGTGGGTTATGGTGGTGTAGATCGATCCACACCGAATTATCGCAGCGCTCCACGATCTTATGATCCACCACGGCAGCATTATCCGCAACGTCCGCTGCCACCAAGACCACATTACCCGCAACGACCACCATATTGGGGCTATCCACCTGCACAGAGTCAAAGTGGATTAAACATTCAGTATCAGGCACCGACCACTATTTATCAAAATTCGAATAGTTATAGCTGGGTCAATGGTGATCCGAATGTTGCCCGGATTGAAAGTTCGAGATATACGGTAATTACCGATTGGCAGCGTTTAGGGTTACCAGCACC
>DFCG01000120.1:770-14022 GCA_002367455.1 Acinetobacter sp. UBA3060
ACTAATATCGCAAAGGCCAGAATCAGAATCGAACCGGTAATAATCACCAGATCCATGCTGGCTTTATGCGTGTGTTGAATATCTGCAATCAGCAAACGGGTCAGTGCAGTAATGGCAATATAAATCAGGAAACGTACTGGCATATGGTTGGTTTTGAAATAGATGCCGACCATGGCACCAAGTTCCAGATAAATAAACAACAGAAGAATGTCGTCAATGGTGGCGAACTGTTTCACGGTCAGAATGTCGATGACCGTATGGCCAGCGGACCAGATCACCATACAGCCAATAATAAACAGCGCAATATAATGAAAGCTTTCTACAGCAAGATTACCAAGACGGTCGAGGAGGGCTTCAAATTTTTCAATTTTTGGACGTGATTTAGACATATTATCCTCCTGATTTTTCATATGAAATAAAGATAGTTACAGAATAACGTGCAAAGATCATGCACAGAATGATTGAATGAAAAATAAAGATTAAATTATTTGAACTTTTGCGCTTTTTTTAGACTAAATTGCTATATTGTATGGGTGGTAACATTGAATAAATAGGAGAAAAAAGTGTTAGATAAAATTCAAACAAAAATTAGCCAATTAGAAGCCGGAAAAAAATTAATCCTCGGCGTAGGCATTAAGGCTGAAGATATGCAAAAGGTGGTGGAGCTCTGCGAGTCTTTAGAGTCAGAGGGGAATATCAAAATTGTGAATAAACATTCGAATCCGAAAAGCAATAATCAGACGGATACCTTGCTAATTCAAAAAGTTTAATTGTTGCATTTTCATAAAAAAACGCCTGCTGATGCAGGCGTTTTTATTGCAGATTTTTAGCTTAAGCTTGAGTCGTGAAATAATCTTCAGAGAAGTTCATGATGACGTCAGAACCTGATTTCACTTTAGTAATGCGTAATGCCAGTTCAGGCAGAATGCGTTGTACAAAATAACGTGCCAGAGCGAGTTTGTTCTGATAGAACTCACCTTCTTTATTTTTCGCTGCATTGGCAATGCGCGCGAACATATAAGAGAAGCTCAACAGACCTACAGCATGCAGATAGTCAACTGCGGTCGCATTCGGGAAGTCATGGCTTTCTCTTGCTGCTTCCAGAATGTACTGAGTCACTGATTCAACTTCAGTCGCTGCATCCAGTGTGGCATCTTTAATGAAGTTCAGGTCTGCATCCAGACTATTGGCAAAGTCACGGATTTCAGAGATATATTCAGAGATATATTCGCCGCCACATTTAATGGTTTTACGGCCGATCAAATCTTGTGACTGTACGCCGTTGGTGCCTTCATAGATCTGGGAAATACGCAGGTCACGGATACATTGCTCCAAGCCCCATTCACGGATATAGCCATGACCACCGAAAACCATTTGTGCATCTAATGTCGCCTGAAATGCGGTATCCGTTAAATATGCTTTCGCGATTGGTGTTAATAGCGCAACACGGTCATTGGCTTTTTTCACCGCTTCAGGATCAGTAGAGAATTTGGTGATATCCAGTTGCTGACCTACATAAACTGCAAAGGCACGCGAAGCTTCGTTATTGGCACGTACATTCAGCAGCATACGGCGTACATCACCATGCACCAGAATACTGTCCGCAGGTTTGCTTGGTGACTGAACGCCAGTCGCGCTGCGACCCTGTAAACGGTCTGTGGCATATTGCGCAGCGTTTTGATAAGCAAATTCAGAAGCACCTAGGCCTTGAATACCCATCGACAGACGTTCGTAGTTCATCATCACGAACATCGCAGCCAGACCTTCATTTTCTTTACCAACCAGATAACCTTTGGCACCGTCAAAGTTCATCACACAAGTCGCAGATGCCTTGATCCCCATTTTGTGTTCGATTGAACCTGGGCCGACCGGGTTACGTTCGCCAATAGAACCATCTTCATTGACCAGGAATTTAGGTACGATGAAGAGGGAAATACCACGAGAGCCGGCAGGCGCATCTGGGGTTTTTGCCAGAACGAGGTGAATAATATTTTCAGCCAGGTCATGGTCACCGCCCGTGATGAAAATCTTGGTGCCGCTGATGCTATAAGTGCCGTCTTCGTTACGTTCAGCTTTGGTTTTGATAATACCCAGATCAGTACCGGCATGTGGTTCGGTTAAGCACATGGTGCCTGACCATTCACCCGAATAGATTTTAGGTAAATAGGTTTCTTTTTGTGCTTGTGAAGCATAGCTGTTCAGCGCCATGCCCGCACCAACAGAAAGCAATGGATACAGCATGAAAGACGGGTTGGTGGCAAACAGCATTTCATCAGAAAGTACCGTTAGCATTTTCGGCATTTCCTGGCCGCCCCATTCCATATCTGCGCCCAGACCAATCCAGCCACCTTCTGCATATTGTTTGAACGCTTCTTTAAAGCCAGCAGGTGTGGTCACATTACCATTTTCAATTTTTGCGCCTTCTTCATCACCTGTACGGTTCAGTGGAAGCATGACGTTTTGAGAAAATTTTGCCATTTCTTCAAGAATCGCTTCTGCTGTCGCAGCATCCAGATGCGCTAGATTTTCATTGGCCTGCCAGAATTGTTCTGCATTGAAGACATCGTTCAGGATGAATTTCATATCGGCAAGTGGCGCGTTATAAATTGGCATGATGTGTCACCTGTTTATTGTTTGATTAAATGAGTTTTAATCAGTCTAAAACACTCAAAATCTGAATGTTAGACGACTAAAGGTTAATTCTGTAACTCTTTATAAAGAAAAAGGACTGCCTGTTGATTGACCGTCCTTTTTCTGAAATGTAGCTAGTCTGAGACTAACTTAGAATGCAAAGTGTTCCGCATCCAGGTTCATCAATGGCTCTACACCTGTCGCAATCACTTCAACGTGTGAACGAACGCGTGGCAGGATTTTCTTGAAGTAGAAGCGTGCTGTCGTCACTTTGGCATTGTAGAAATCAACCTCAGTGGTGCCCGCAGCCAGTTGCTCCTGAGCAACCAANNTCGCCCCATTCTTTGTTCAAGGCAGCCAATGGTTCAACGAATTCTTTCATTGCAGCATTGTCTTTGTGCGCTTCAGCAAATTTATGGATGATCTTAGTGAAGTCTTTCAACATTGCACCTTGCGTACCCAATACTTTACGGCCTAACAAGTCAAGTGATTGGATCTCGGTTGTTCCTTCATAAATAGTAGAGATGCGTGTATCACGTACAATTTGCTCCATACCATATTCAGAAATAAAACCATGCCCACCTAACACTTGAACGCCATGTTTTGCAGACTCTGAACCTGTTTCGGTTAAGAACGCTTTTGCGATTGGAGTTAGGAGCGATAAGATGTTGTCAGAAGCTTTACGTTCCTCTTCTGTTGCCGCTTGTTCAACGATATCTGCATGTAGACACAATAGATACACTAGCGCGCGACCACCTTCTGCAAATGCTTTTTGCGTCAACAGCATGTTACGTACCGCAGGATGCACAATGATTGGATCTGCTTCTTTTTCAGGTACTTTCGGGCCAGAAAGAGAGCGCATTGCCAGACGATCTTTTGCGTATGCAAGCGCGCCTTGGAATGAACCTTCAGATGCTGCAAGACCTTGAACTGCTGTACCGATACGTGCTGTGTTCATGAACGTGAACATGCAGTTCAGGCCGCGGTTTTCAGGTCCAATCAGAAAACCTTTCGCGTTTTGAAAGTTTAGCACACAGGTGGCGTTACCATGAATTCCCATTTTATGTTCGATAGAACCACAACGAACTGCGTTACGCTCTCCTAAAGAGCCATCTGCATTTACATTGAACTTCGGTACGATAAATAAAGAAATACCTTTGGTGCCTTTCGGTGCACCTGGCAAACGTGCCAATACAATGTGCACGATGTTTTCTGCCATGTCATGTTCGCCAGCAGAGATAAAAATTTTCTCGCCAGTGATGGCATAACTACCGTCGGCCTGAGGTTCGGCCTTGGTGCGAATAATACCTAAATCAGAACCTGCATGTGATTCGGTTAAACACATGGTACCCGTCCATTCACCTGAAACCAGTTTAGGCAGGTAAGCGTCTTTTTGTTCATCTGAACCGTGATGTTCTAAAGTACGTACGGCACCATGAGAAAGACCTGGGTACATGCCCCATGCCCAGTTTGCTGTACCTATCATTTCTGAAATCACGTTTCCTAGAGAAACAGGTAGAGCTTGACCGCCATATTGTTCTTCAGCAGACAGCGATGGAAAGCCAAGTTCGATGTATTTTTGGTACGCTTCTTTAAAGCCAGTCGGAGTCGTGACAACGCCGTCATTCCAGGTACAACCTTCACGGTCACCGGTCTGGTTGATCGGAGACAATTCGTTTTCACAGAAGTCGGCCGCAGCTTCTAAGTACTGATCTACTAGCTCACGGCTTACGTTTTCTTGGAATGCAGGGAGATTTGCATAGTGTTGTTCAGCATTTAATAATTCATGCAACACAAATTGCATATCACGTAAAGGCGCTTTGTATTGTGGCATATCGGTTTCCTCAATACTGGTTGAACCAGCGTTATAATCTTAGATGAACTAAAACCTGTCTTCACTGACACGGTTTGGAATGATCTAATCGTGCAACAACTTCCCCTGCGGTACAAGCTTTTCGGGGTGTTTTCTTGGTGACTGTAAAGTCAAAGATTAATCTGTATGATGCATTAAAGGTCTTGAGTATAAAGACTTTAGTCATATTTTGCAGGAAAGGAATAGTCAACTGTATGCATGAAAGAGCACGCAATAAAAAAGCACCCGAAGGTGCTAGTCGTGAAGCCTTGATTCCTATGCATTAATAGGTAGAGGCTGTGGGCTGGAAACGGACATGACATTTGCCATTGATAGTTTGTTCGCTCATCTTGATCTGTGCAGCAGTCCCGTCTTTTTTGCCTTGACAGGCTTGCAGCATGGCTCGTTGATGTGCCTGATGTTGAGCGAGGCGCTGATCAAACTGTTTAGTCAATTCTGCACGTTTGGCATCCGTCAAGACTTCACCGTGCATCATGCCTCTACGCATATCAGCACGCATTGGACGATGCTCAGCTTTCATGTCGCGATGGCTTTTCATCTCTTTACGATCTGCTTTAAAGAACATCTTGCAGGTGCCGTCTATAGTCTTGTCACCAGTCTTGATTTGAATGGCTGAACCCACAGCTTTATTGTCACAGGCCTGTTGAAGCTGTTTGGCAAACTGCATGCGTTCTGCACGCTTCGCCTTAAACTGCTCACGCTGTTCAGGAGTTAGATGCTGTTTTTTACCTTCATGATGTTTCATCATGTGGGGATGATCGTTGTTTGGGACATTGCTGGTGGATTGACAGGCAGTCAACGCACCCATTGATAAAACACTTGCACTGATTAAAGCTATTTTTGTCATGGTTTGCATTGTATTTATCCCCGTCAAGAAGCTGATTCTATGTCAGATAAAGATTAAACAATAAAGATGAAGAAACAATGAAGAGTTTTTTGCTGCGGTGTTCGCTACAATAATGAATATAGAAGAAAAATTGAGATTTCTATTTTGAACATTCGCCGCATTCCCATTGCATTACGTCTATTTTTGACCGTGCTGTTGACCACGCTGGTCATTACCACGGTAAGTCTGGGGGTATTGCATCTGAATATGCAGCGTAATTTCGCCCGTTATGTCGCTGATGTCGAAATGCAGAAGCTGGATTATGTGATTGAAAATCTGGCAGATGTCTATGCAGTCTATCAGGACTGGGGCAATGCGATTCAGGCACAGATCCTCCAGATGGAAGGTGAAGCCGCACCGGATGATTATGACCGTTTGTCACGCTGGTGGTTACGCCGTCAGTATGATATTGCCTTGCAGCAGCGTTATTTTCAGGAACAGACTCTGGCTCAGGTCGCACCCAGTATGGTAGATCCGGCGCTACCACAACGTCAGGTCAATGAAGAAGAATTACGTGTGCTGGCATCTAATTTGCCTTCACAGTTTCAGCCCTTTGAAGGCTTGAAATTCCCGCTCAGCTCCAATCAGAATCTGTTTAGGGCTGATCGCAAGAATGGGGAACAGCCAGCACAGCAGCCGACCGGCAAGAAACAGTTTATCCAGATGCCGGATCGTCTTGGTCTCAGTTCACGTCTTTCTCTGTATGATGCCAAGCATCGTTTTGTGGTTGGTGAGGCTTCGGATGAGCAGCTCTCTTATCGCCCAATTATGGTGAATAACCAGATTGTCGGCTATTTGGGCTTAAAACCGGTTCTGGATCAGGATGATGCCTTAAGTATCAATTTCTTTAGTAACCAGAAGCGTTATTTATTTCTGGTTTATGCACTCAGTATTTTGGCGAGTCTGATTGCGTCCCTGTTATTGGCGACTTATTTCAAAAAGCCGATTCAACGGCTGCTCAATGGCACACGTGCCTTGACCCAAGGAAATTATCAATATCAGGTTAAAGTGAACCGGAATGATGAATTAGGTGATTTATCCAATGAATTAAATGCATTGGCGGTGATTCTGGATCAGCATGAAACCTCACGCCGTCAGTGGGTGGCAGATACTTCGCATGAGTTAAAAACGCCACTAGCAGTCTTACAGGCACAGATTGAAGCGATGCAGGACGGAATCCGTAAACCAACGCCTGAACATTTTGCTTCCATGCTGGCTCAGGTGAACAGTCTGAAAAAACTGACCCAAGATCTGGCCGCATTGGCACAGGTCGATGCCCAGCAATTGCAATTCTATTTCTCGACGGTGAATCCGTGGGAGGTTGTGCAGCAGGAACTCATTAACTTCCAGCCGAACTTTGAACAGGCTGAATTNNGGTTACTGCAGATGGCGAAGGGACTGATTTAAATCTGGATCTAGATCGTTTTAAACAGATTGTGGCGAACTTGCTGAGTAACAGTATTCGCTATACTGAAGCAGGCGGGCAAGTGCATATTCACACCACGCAAGATGATAAAGAATGGACCTTATATGTCGATGATAGTCCGTTTGGCCTGACTGATGAACAACTGACGCGTATTGGTGAGCGTTTCTACCGTGTCGATGATTCGCGTACCCGGGCGACTGGCGGAACCGGACTGGGTTTGGCATTATCATGTAAAATTACACAGGCGCTGGGCGGCAGCTTAAGCTTTGCACATTCACCACTGGGTGGTTTACGATGCAAGCTGAGCTTTCCTAAACAAGTGAAACCATAAAGGAAATATATTGATGAAACATGTCATGCTGGTTGAAGATGAAATCGAACTTGCACAGTTGGTGCGAGACTATCTGGAAGCTGCTGGTTTTGAGGTCAGTATGTTTCATGATGGGCAGGAAGCATATAACAGTTTTACCCAGCGTAAACCGAGTCTGATGATTTTGGACTTGATGGTGCCGCGTATGGATGGTCTGACCATTTGCCGTAAAGTCCGTGAACAGTCGGATTTGCCAATTATCATGGTGACCGCGCGTACTGAAGAAATTGACCGTGTGTTGGGTCTGAATATGGGTGCAGATGATTATCTCTGTAAACCATTTAGTCCGAAAGAACTGGTTGCGCGCGTACAGGCTGTGTTACGTCGTCTGGATCGTAAATCAGAACCGGAAAGCAATGATTTATTCCGCATGGACAAATCACAACAGCGCATCTGGTANNGAACATGTCGGACAGGTATATTCACGTGCGCAATTGCTGGATCATATTAATCCGGACAGTTTTGATGTGGCTGACCGTGTCATTGACAGTCATATCAAGAATTTGCGCCGTAAGATTTCAGATGCGGCTGAAACCGGCAACCGTCATGAGTGGATTCAGGCGGTGTATGGGGTCGGTTACCGTTTTGAATATCCTGAAGACTGATTAAGTTTTTAATGTTTAAGAGAAGCGAATAGGTGAGAACTTATTCGCTTTCTTTATAAAGCATTATTTTTTTTGATTTTATGAAAAGAACAGTACACTTGTATAATGCCTCCTGGATCATTTTAGAGGGTTCTGAAACCTATGGTTTGGATGGTTAAGAATTTATTCTGATCGAGGGCGAAAAACTGTTGGCTATCAATATTTTAATTTATTTCAATATAATAATGAATGCAGTCTCTAGTATCCTCACAGATTAAAGGAAATCTTGCCCAATTTTTTAAAATGCCTGTTTGGGTGAAACCTGATTTAATCAGGACGTTTTTTGATCTGGTATGTTCTGCATCACAAAAAGTCTCAATTCTTTCAAGAGTGCTATTATCTTTTAAATAAGTAAGTACAGCTTTTAGTGACTCTTGCATGAACCCTTGTCCTTGAAATTTTTTTCCTAGCCCAAAGTGGATTTCCCCACAATTCTCTTTATTAAAAAACAATACAATTCCCAGAGCCAAATCGGTTTTCTTGTCGCTGACAATCCAGGCAAAATTTTTATCTGGGTCTTCCCAGTTGACCCCACACCAATTTTCCAACATGTTTTTTGTCTGACATATATTTTTATGTGGCATTCTCTGGAGGTATTTGCTCGCTTCCCAGTCTCCGAAATATTCAGTAAAGAGAGAATTTTCATCCCCAGTCTGAAATTTACGTAAATTTAGACGATCAGTTTTTATAGGCGAAGCTAATACTTTGCGAGTTTTCATAGTTATTTAATTTAAAATTCTAGCCTTAGTTTAAAAATATATGATCAGCTTCTTCTAGTACAGCTTAAATGCTCCTAAATAATTTAATTCTTTGCTGATCTACTTTCTTCAATTTTGCCACCACCAGCTTATAAGAATTCAGCACCAAATCTTTAATCAAAGATTCATCCAGATCTTCATCCTCGTAAACTGAAATCCAATGCTGTTTATTCATATGCCAGCCCGTATGAATATAAGGATAAATATCCCGCAGCATTGCACCATGCTCAGGCTCGACTTTTAAATTAATCGCAGCTTTTCCTTGCAAATGAAAAGTCAGCATAAAGACTTTATCCATGACTTTAAATACATCACAACCTTCACCAAAAGGCTGAGTGACAGTGACTTCCGGCAGTTTTAATGCAGTCGATGAAGCAACAATGTGTAGGGTCATAAGTTATGGATAGCTCATCATAAAACTGTGGATAATGCTTAAATTATCCACAGTTTTTATTTTGGATGTGAATAAATTAAGACGAACAACTCACCATGACTTCAGGCACATCACTTGGTAATGGTGCTAAATCTTCAGGCTGTTCCAAATCTGGCTGTTTTAGATAAGGCTGACTGAGTAATTTAAACAGACGACCTACTTCAGAAAAATCATCCCGCTCTGCCAGTTCAATAGCTTTCTGTGCCATATGATTACGTATAATATAATGTGGATTGATCAAGTGCATGGCGGCGTCTAACTCTTCAATATCCTGTTGTTCTCGAATGCTTTCATATTGCGTCAAAAATGCTTCAAACTGACGACGATCCAGACAATCATTTTTAAGGGCTTCATAGTCTTTATTTTGCAGATAGATAAAACTCTGGGTGTAGTCCAGTTGTTCACTCTGTAAAATGCGCAGAAAGGCCATCGCGCAGTCAAAACTGTCTTTATGGAAACTTGGCAAGCCCATTTTCTGGTTTAAACCATGTTTATAATGCTCTAAAAAGGTTGGCTCATAGTGCTCCAAACATGCGGATAAATCCTGTTTCCATTGTTCTTTGTCATAATTTGTAGGGCAGAGTGGGACCAGATTGTTTAACCATTGCCACAAATTCCAATGTCCGATACTTGGCTGCTGCTGATAGGTATAACGACCTTGATAATCCGAGTGGTTATTGATCCAGTTCGGACGGAAGCGCTCCATAAAGCCATAAGGACCAAAGTCCAAAGTTGAACCGGTAATATTGAGGTTGTCGGTATTCATCACGCCATGTGCAAAACCAACCAGTTGCCATTTGGCAATCATCACCGCAGTGCGCTGAATAACTTTGGTGGCAAAGCTCAGAATCGGCTGTTCGGCTGGTAGGCATTCCGGATAATGCCATTCGATACATTTTTGGGTAAATTCAGCTAGCAGATCTGGCTGATACTGATTGATCCATTCAAAATGCCCGAAACGGATATGACAGTCCGAAGTACGCAACATCATCGCGCCCGGTTCCAGTTTTTCACGCTGAATACCTTGCATTGATGAAGTAAAACCAACCGCATTACTGGATGCGACACCCAAGGCATTTAAGGCATGACCCGCCAGATACTCACGAATGACTGAACGCAATACTGCACGACCATCGCCCATGCGTGAATAAGGCGTTGCACCAGCACCTTTTAAATGCAGGTCAATGGTCTGCTGGTTCTGATCCAGAATTTGCGCAATCAACAACCCGCGACCATCTCCCAACTGTCCTGCCCATTGTCCAAACTGATGGCCTGCATAGACCATAGCCAAAGGTTCAAACTCAGCGAAGACTTTCTGACCGCTGCAAATCTCGAACCATTGCGCCTTGTCTTCATCCGACCATTGCAGTTGCTCTGCCAATGGTGCATTAAAATGTCCGGCTTTTGCGCCTTTTAATGGAAGCGGAACTTGATGGTGATAGAGGCGAGCAGGTAGTGTTTGATAGCGAGAGTTAAAATACATGGCATCGGTACAGGATTGGAATAAATTTACTATAACAAAGATAGCTGTATAAAACTGTTGTATAAGCGAGAGTTCACGTTATCTTTCGGACATAAAAAAGCCCCAATTGGGGCTTTAATGTTCAACAGCTTTTATTGAGAAACTGCAGATTTTTTCAGATTACGAACCAGTAGATTCAAGGTTTGACGATGATGGGAAAGACGCTGTTCAACCAGCTGAAATTCAACTTTCAGCTTGTCATCCATCTGGTGGATTTTTTCAGCCATAGACGCTTTCTTGACCTGAATTTCTTGTTCTTTCAACTTCGCCCAGTCATTTAAAGTTTGGGTAAATGCATCATATTCCTGTGCGATCTTGGTTTTTACCGCCGAGATATCTTCAGACACATCATGGCCATACACCGCAAGATCCTGTTCGGCATATTTAAACTTCATTGCCAATTCTGCTTTTTTAATATTAAAGCTAGGAATACGGCGCAAGTTCTTGGCTAAACCAAGTTTAGAACAAGTCCAGATCAACCATTTGGTTGGATCATACTGCCACCATTTTACGCCGTTACGGTAATCGTATTGGAAAATATGGTGATAGTTATGATAACCCTCACCCCAAGTTGCAACCGCGAGTACGAAGTTGTCACGTGCAGTATTTTCATCGGTATAAGGACGATTTCCCCACATGTGGCATAGCGAGTTAATGAAGAAGGTTACATGATGGCTCAGGATTAAACGCATTAATCCACCCAACAGCAATACGCCCCAGACATCGCCGACTGCCCAGCCAATTGGCAATAAAATCGCGGCATGAACAGCTATTACTAAAGGAACGTAGTATTTGTCCTGAAACATCACCACTTTGTCTTTTAACAGATCTGGCGCATTTTTATAGTTGGCAGCACCAGATGGATAATCACGTAACATCCAGCCAATATGTGCGTACCAGAAGCCTTTATTGATCGAGTACGGGTCTTGATTAACATCATCGACATGACGGTGATGGGTACGGTGACCAGATGCCCAGAATAAAATACTATTCTGTACAGCAAATGTACCCATAATCATCAAGATGATTTTTAATGGTAAAGTGGCTTCATAAGCACGATGTGCCCACAGGCGATGGTATCCTGCTGTAATGCCGAGGCTGCTTACGCCCAGTAAAACAAACATACTGATCCAAGCGGCAGCGCTAAAATCATGGTGATACGCATACAACGGAATCGCGATTAGGGCTACAATCGGTAAAAATACCAATGCAAACACAGCAATCCAGTTGATGGGGGCTTTGGGTAAGGGAGCATTCATCTCCAACAGCACTCCTAGAACCTCGGAAGGTATAACAAAAAGCAGAAACTACTGTTGGTTTTAACAGCAGCCTATCTTGTCCATATTAGCATGTGCCCTAAGGCATCACTAGCATTATTGTACGGTTGTATTGTACTTGTCGGTAACAAAATTAGTAGGGCAGAAGTGACCATTTTGCGAGCGTAGACAGGCTCTGATTTCCGACTAAGTAACTGAGGATTATCACTCTTTCAGGAAATTGAAACCGAATGAATCAGATAAAAATCGTTGTTCATAATTTCTACAATATTATTAGGGAATTTGCAGAATATACGTGTTGGGCAACTTAATCTCACTTTCAAATAAAATCTGATTAAGGAAGATTCACACTTTCATTATTGCATTTTCGAAATGAACTGGATCAAGAAATACCTAGATCAATCAAGGCTAAGAGAGGTTGTCTTAGAGTTGTTGTAGCATCAGTTTTGGATAATCGGTAATCAGTCCCTGAATACCCCAATCTCGCAGCTGTTTGGCACGGGTGACATCATTGACTGTCCAGACACTGATATTCAACTCGGCAGCCTGCGTGGCTTGAATCAGGTCTTTACTGGCCAGTTCATCCATCCAGCCAATATGACAGCACCCAAGTTCCAGCGCCTGATCAATGGCTTGATGTTTGACATCGGTTTCAATCAATAAACCGCGTTTTAAACGTGAGTTATGCTGTTTGAAAGCATCCAGAATTTTGGCATCAAAGCTGGTAATAATGGCTGCCTGCTCATAACCTTGTAACTGCTGTTCGACTTCAAACGCGATTTTTTCAGCTGCTGCTTCAGAGTCAACACTTTTAATTTCGACTTCAATATGCTCAAAATTTCGAATGACATTTAAGGTTTGATCGAGCAGTGGGGTCGCTTCGATTTTATTCCATTCTGACCAGGCCATTGCGTGATTATATTGGGTAAGATCTTGACGGTTACACTCGTATAGATGCTTCTGCAAACCGGTGGTACGCACAAAGTTGTCATCATGCATGATGATTAAGGCATTGTCTTTGAGTTGACGGACATCAAACTCAACGGCGCGAATGCCGATCTCCTGAATATATTGAAAACCGCCCAAGGTATTTTCAGGGGCTTCGCCACGTGCACCACGATGACCAATTATGCGCATAAGATGCTCATGAGTGGGAAAGTTAAGTTCATTTTGCGAGGGCTACGTGACAGAAGGATGACACTTTCTATTTTCGTCAGATGCTCTGTAAAATCAAGAGACATCTGATGGGTATTTTCAGATGCTAACTTGAAACATAATTTTACTTTTCGATGCTGTCATTGATATTTTTTTGCCACAGCACTTCGGAACCGCCCTCGCTTCGTTGCAGGGTGCGTGATGCTACAAATAACCAGTCCGATAAACGGTTAAGTAGTTGCAATGACGCTGCCTGAATATTTTGGTCACGGTGATG
>DFCG01000120.1:14075-24787 GCA_002367455.1 Acinetobacter sp. UBA3060
ATTTTACTTAAACGGTGGCCCATATGTGTTCCTTGAATTTTTAATGAAGATAATAAAAAAGGATAATGTCGGTCATAACATTATCCATAAACTGCGCTGTTTTAAAGTTTTTTGCTGTTTAGAGCTTAGTATTTAAAGGTGATGCCTGCAGAAGCGAGACGGCCACCGTTCACATAGTACTGGTCGCCAGCGCTATGCACAGTTTTGTATTTCACATCACCGACATTTTCAATGTTAGTAAACAGTTTAACTGTTGGATTAATATTCCAATATGCATTTAAGTCAACACGTGCATAACCTGGAATATCACGACTAAAGTCCTTCGCTTTCGATTTTGCTACCAGTGCAGCACTTAAACCGTAATCGGCATTTTGTAGACCTGTCGATACAGTGAATGACTGACGAGGGCGACGTAATAGCTCTGAATTCTGTTTCGTATCTTCAGTTTTGACATAAGTGTAACCGGCATTAATAAAGAACTGATCTTTTGCCCATTGTGCCGTCAATTCGCCGCCAGTCATCTTGGCTTCATCAATGTTTTGGTTTTGGTAAACAGTAGTTGGAAGCCACTCTTCTCCACAATCAATAATACATTCCGAATTAATTAAATTATCGACTTCCGTATAGAAAGCGGAAGCACCTACTAAAATATTTAATGGAAGTTTTTGATCTATCCCCATTTCATACGAAATGCTTTCTTCAGGCTTCAGTTGATCATTGCCGCCAAAAGCATACATATCATTTAAAGTCGGTGCCTTAAATGCTGAACCAATATTGGTATAAATGCTGGTATTAGGGAGCAGTTGATAACGGATACCACCTTGTGCAACGGTATGTGAGCCAAATTTTTCGTTATCTTCGACACGCACACCCATCTGAGTGCTTAAGTTATTTGTCTGATACTGATGCTGAATATAGTAGCCTGTTGAATTAATATCTTCATCAATAGCCTGGGTTTTTGCATCGGTATTACGCTGGGTAATGCCCAGTAAAACATTTTGTGCTGCTGTGAAATTCCATTTGCCATAGATTTCTGCTTCTTGCGTGGTGCTATGTACAAAGCTGCTTGATGTGACCTGATCTAAGTCATCTTTAAACTGAGATAGACGTGCATTAATTTCAGTGGCTTGTGTTGGGTTAATACGACCTTTTAAGTTTACAATTTTATTTTCAAAATCTTGGCTGGAAAATGCACCCCAATTACTGTATTGGACATTTCCTGAATTTTGACTGTAATCGAGTGATGTTGCATAACGCTCTTTTTCAATACCGAATTTTGCACTATAGCCTTTTTGATCATAACTGTAGTCACGGTTGTCATTGATATTGAATACAGGTGTGCCGTCAGTTTCTAAAACTTGACCGCGAATCTGCGCATACACCCCATTTTCTGCCAAGTCAGCCCCAATAATTGATTTGTAGGTTTGATTCTCACCAATTTCACCTGTTACAAAGGCACTCGTTTTTTCAGGCGTTTTTGTTACAAACTGCACTACACCACCAATTGCGTCTGTACCATAAAGCACAGACGCAGGGCCTTTTAATACTTCAATCTGTTTAAGATCAGTGGTGTCTAAAAAAGGAATAGACGCTGCACCTGTGGTGGCTGTATTTAAACGAACACCATCACGTAGTACTAAAACTTGATTGGAATTGGTACCGCGTAAAAAAATAGAAGTTTGCTGGCCATAACCACCCGATTGCACGACATTAATACTTGGGTCTGTTTTGAGTAAATCTGGTAGTGCTTTAAGAGGTGATTGCTCAAGAATTACAGGTTCAATAATCGAAATACGCGCTGGTACATTTTCAATGTTTTCTGCAGAGCGAGTTGCCGTGACCACAATGGTATCTAAAGATGCTTTCGCAACTTTTTGCTCGTTAGCAAAAACAGATGAGGTGGTACCCAACGCAAGTGCGATCGCACCTACCAAGGCAGTAGGTTGACAATGAAGTGACATGTTAAAGCTCCCTACATTCACTTCCCCGTGAATGATTGAGTTATAGAACACAACAAGCAGGTTTCCGGACTTAAATGTGCAAAGCAGCGACTTTGCTGTATATCCACCTTCCCACATCAAGATGCAGTGGTGTAAACCGAAGAGTTTAAATTGATAGACGTTTCATTTTTTACCGTTGCGGGGGCAGTGCTGGATTTACACCAGCTTCCCTAAAGCCTGAAGGCTTGGACTTGCTGCAAAGTGAGCGCAGTATAAAGTTTGTATGCCTTATAAACAATCTGCATCGAGAATAATCCGGATGAACTTTTACGCAAGTCAGAAAAATTGCATTACAATGATTTGCCCCAATCTTACAGATTGTTCAATACATTGGTAGATCTAGAGCCAACATAATATGCGAACCCGTGCCAAAATTTGTGGAATCACCCGAGTTGAAGATGTACATGCCGTAGCCAATGCTGGCTGTGACGCGATAGGATTTGTATTTTATCCACCGAGTCCGCGGCATGTCACTTTAGAGCAGGCTGAAATCCTGATTCAGTCGGTTCCAGCTTATGTACAGGCGGTGGGTTTATTTGTGAATAGTCACGCAGATGAAATCCAGGCGATTTTAAATAAAATACCGCTGGATATTTTACAATTTCATGGCGATGAAACACCTGAACAGTGTCAGGCTATCGCCCAGCAGGTCGGACGCCGTTGGTATAAAGCCATTCAGGTAAAACCTGATCTGGATGCAGTCGCAGAAATTCAAGGTTATCAAGATGCAGGCGCAAGCGCAGTGCTATTAGATGCATGGCATCCTGATCTGAAAGGTGGCACAGGGCACAGCTTCGATTGGGACACATTTCCCAAACTCAATATTCCCTTGATCTTGGCAGGCGGTTTAAATCCTGACAATATTGAACAGGCAATTCTCACCACACAGGCGTATGCCGTCGATGTGAGTGGCGGTGTCGAGTCCGCAAAAGGTATTAAAGACCAACAACTCATAGAACGCTTTATGCAAGGAGTCCATCGTGGATCAGCAAAGTACTAGCCAGAACAGTCAGGCAGTTGACTATACCCAATTCCCGGATGAACGCGGGCATTTCGGTATTCATGGCGGACGTTTTGTGTCAGAAACACTCATGGCGGCTTTAGAAGACTTGGAAAAGCTCTATTTCCGTATGAAAGATGATGCGCAGTTTTTGGCAGAATTTGACCGTGACATGGCGTTTTACGTCGGTCGTCCGAGTCCTTTATATCATGCTGAACGATGGTCGAAAGAGTTGGGTGGCGCACAGATTTACCTGAAACGTGAAGACCTGAACCATACCGGTTCGCACAAAGTAAATAACACAATCGGTCAGGCTTTGCTGGCGAAGCTTTCCGGCAAGAAACGTATTATTGCCGAAACAGGTGCAGGCCAGCATGGTGTAGCAACGGCAACAATTGCAGCACGTTTAGGTCTTGAATGTGTAGTATTCATGGGCGCAGACGATGTAAAACGTCAGGCGATGAACGTCTACCGTATGCGTTTATTAGGCGCGACGGTTGTGCCGGTAGAAAGTGGCTCTAAAACCTTAAAAGATGCCATGAATGAAGCCATGCGTGACTGGGTGACCAATGTTGATTCAACTTATTACGTGATTGGTACTGTGGCAGGTCCACACCCATATCCGCAACTGGTTCGTGATTTCCAGTCGATCATTGGTCGTGAAGCACGCCGTCAGATTCTGGAACAGGCTGGCCGTTTACCAGATGCCCTGGTAGCATGTGTCGGTGGTGGATCTAATGCAATGGGCTTGTTCTATCCATTCCTGAATGACCAAGATGTGAAAATGTACGGCGTTGAAGCAGCAGGTCATGGGATTGAATCAGGTAAACATTCTGCGCCATTGAATGCCGGTCATGTCGGTGTTCTGCATGGTAACCGTACTTATCTGATGTCGGATGCGCAAGGCCAGATCATCGAAACACATTCAATTTCTGCAGGTCTGGATTATCCAGGTGTGGGTCCGGAACATAGTTTTCTGAAAGATATGGATCGCGTGAAATACGTGCCGATCAATGATCAGGAAGCTTTACAGGGTTTCCGCGACTTGACCAAGATTGAAGGCATTATTCCGGCGTTAGAAAGCGCACATGCTATGGCTTATGTCACTAAACTTGCACCGACCATGGACAAGGATCAGATTATTATTGCGACGGTTTCAGGTCGTGGTGATAAAGACTTGATGACTGTGGCACGCATTGATGGGGTAGAAATGGTTGAGATGTAAGTTCCTTAAAGTCCTCTCCTTGCAGGAGAGGGTTTGGGAGAGGTTATTTCAATAAAAAATCGTGCTAAGTTTTCTTAGCACGATTTTTTATTGAGTAGATTTTGAAAGAACACGTTTGTATGGAATTAAGAGAATTCACCTTGCGCGCGCTCTTTGGCCCATTCACGTAAAACAAATTTCTGCAATTTTCCGGTCGAAGTTTTTGGAATTTCGGTAATCACCACATCCTTAGGCACTTTAAANNATAAAGGCACAAGGAACTTCCTGCCAGCGTGGATCAGGCTTGGCGACTACCGCCGCAGTCAGCACCGCCGGATGCTGATACAGCACTTCCTCCACTTCAAGTGAAGAAATATTTTCTCCGCCGGAAATAATCACGTCTTTAGAGCGGTCGGTAATTTTGGCATAGCCATCCGGTTGGCAAACTGCCAGATCTCCTGTATGGAACCAGCCACCGGCAAAGGCTTCAGCGGTCGCCTCAGGATTTTTCAGATAACCTTTCATCACGATATTGCCACGGAACATGATTTCACCCATGGTCTGACCATCATGTGGCACTTCCTGCATGGTATCCGGATCAAGCACTTTCATGCCATCTTGCAATGGATAAGGTACGCCTTGGCGGGAGTGCAACTGTGCTTGTTCCTGAATAGATAAATCACTCCAGCCGGCTTGGGATGCGCACAGTGCAGAAGGACCGTAGGTTTCTGTCAGGCCGTAGACATGGGTTACGTTAATGCCAATATTGCGCATGCCTTCAATGATTGCTGCTGGAGGTGCGGCACCCGCCACCATCACTTCGACACGGTGATCAATTTTGGTCTTTTTCTCTTCAGGTGTGTTAATCAGCATCGACAGGACAATCGGTGCCCCACAGAAGTAATCGACTTTATGTTCGGCAATCAGTTTAAAGATCAGTTCAGCATCGACTTTACGCAAGCAAACGTTGGTTCCGCCGTTGGCTGCCATGGTCCAGGCAAAGCACCAACCATTACAGTGGAATAGCGGCAGTGTCCATAAATAGGTGGCACGTGGTGTCATGCCACAGGCAATAATATTACTGGCTGCGTTAATGTAGGCACCGCGATGATGATAGACCACGCCTTTCGGGTTGCCTGTGGTTCCAGAGGTATAGCTTAAGCTGATGGCATCCCATTCATCTTGTGGTAGATGCCATTCAAAGTTTGCATCGCCTTGCGCAATCCATTCTTCATATTCAATTTGACCAATACGTTGATCTTCACCTTCAAACTCTACATCGGCCACATCAATGACATAAATGTCTTGTGAAACTAGAGCGAGTGCTTCAGTCGCAAGTGCGGTAAATTCAGGATCGACCAATAACACTTTACTTTCAGCATGTTCTAGCATGAAAGCAAGGGTTTTGGCATCCAGACGGGTATTTAAGGTATTCAGAACTGCGCCTGCCATCGGCACAGCAAAATGCGCTTCGATCATGGCAGGGACGTTAGGCAGTAAGACAGACACGGTATCATTTTTANNTGAATAATCGCGTTCTGGTTTGGATAGATATAAGCTGCACGATCAAGATAGCGTAAAGGTGATAAGGCTACAAAATTCGCGGGGGTACGCGGTAATTCATCATATGCGCTAACCATTGTAAAACTCCGTTCTATATTTATTTTCATATCCTTTTGAAAAGATATGTATTTCTCAGAAATCTTGCATTTATGCTTTAGTCGAGTACGATTTTACAAATTCTAAGTAATTGAATATTAATAAAAATATTTAACCCTACTTAAATGTTCTGAACGCCTGGGTTCCCAAGTTTGATTTTTTAGGTATTTTACTCTAGTTGAATCATTAAAATAATATAAGCCAGAGAATAATAATGAAAATACAACAGGCGAATGACGTCTGGCGAAACTGGTCGGGGAGCCAGTCCAGTGCTGCTCGGATTTGTCAGCCTAGCCAAATCAGTGAATTACAAAAAATAGTGAAATCCTGTGAGCATATCCGTGTTGTGGGTGCAGGACATTCGTTTAGTGCTTTGGCCAAGACTGATGACCTTTTGCTTAATCTCGATCAGTTCAAAGGTATCGTGGCCTTTGATCAAGAGAAAACCCAATGCACTGTGCAGGCCGGTACGCGTTTATATGATTTAGGGAAAGATCTGGCACCGATCAATCAGGCCTTAATCAATCAGGGTGATATAGACCAGCAAAGTCTGGCCGGAGCGATTTCTACCGGAACGCATGGCACGGGCATCGATTTACCTTGCATCTCTGCTTTCGTGGAAGGCTTTGAATTACTGACCGCGGATGGAGAGCTGTTGCAATGTCATCGTGAGCAGAATGCTGAGATATTTCAGGCTGGACGGGTGGCATTGGGCAGCTTGGGTGTATTGACCCAAATCACCCTGCAAAATCGGCCACGATATAAACTAAAAGAACAGATTCGGCTGTGTTCATTAAAAGACATATTTACCCATATTGATCAATGGAAACATCAGCACCGGCATATTGAATTTTGGGCTTTTTTACATGCCGATCAAGTGATGCTGAAAACTCTGGATGACACGGAGGAGGACATTCAGCCGAGACAGGAGAGCTGGCCTCCGGAAGATATTTTATTGACTCTATGTTCGGAATTGACGCGACTCTTCCCAAAGACAAATCCCTATCTGCAAAAACTGCTCGGCGTATTTGTCAAACCGACTTGCTATGTAGATTGGTCATCCCGGATTTTTCCGACCCCGCGCCAGACCAAATTTAATGAAATGGAATATCAGATTCCGGTTGATTCAGGCTTGCAGTGTCTGGACGAGATTCTGCATATTTTACGTAAACACCAAGTGCCGATGTTTTTCCCGATCGAGTTCCGTTATGTCAAAGGCGATGAGATCTGGCTAAGTCCTTTTTATCAGCGTGATTCGGTCTCCATTTCGATTCATCAATTTTATAAACAGGATTACCACGCGATCTTTGATCTGGTCGAGCCGATTTTTCAGAAGTATCAGGGACGGCCACATTGGGGAAAGTTGCACAGCATGACAGCCGCTTCGCTGCGTGATCTCTACCCAAAATGGGAGGATTTTATGAGATTGCGCCAGCAACTGGATCCGCAGCAAAAATGGCTAAATCCGTACTTAAAGCAGCTTTTTTTGCCTGAAAATTAGGAAATGGCGATGCAATCAAATTATTTTCAGCAATTAACCCAGGATTTAAAACAGCAGGGAACAGGCACGCCGCAACTGATTTTAGATGTAAAAACTTATCAATATAATTTGGACTATGTACAGTCAAAATTACCTACGCAGTTAAAACCACGCTTGGTGGTGAAATCCTTGGCCAATATGCAGTTGCTTAAACTGGCTAGTGAAAAACTGAATACTCAGCGTTTTATGCTGTTTCATCTTCCGCATCTCGCAGAGATTATCCAAGCCTTTGAACAAGCCGATATTTTGCTGGGTAAGTCTATGCCGATCCGGGCAGTAGAACTGTTTTATCAAAGCAATGGTCAACACGATATTTATATTCAATGGCTGATTGATGATCTGGGGCGATTACAACAATATCTGCAGCTCGCTCAACAACTCGACATCAGTTTGAATGTAAATATTGAAATTGATGTCGGTTTGCATCGTGGTGGAGTACAAAATTCGCAGCAATTTGTGGCATTGCTTAAGCTGATTCAACAACATTCAAAGCATTTAAAACTATCAGGTTTGATGGGCTATGACGCGCATGTCGCAAAGTTACCAAAAATCATAACAAGTCCTGAAAAAAGTTATCAACAATCGCAACACACTTATCAACACTACAAAGCCATTCTTCAGCAGCAATTCCCGGATTTATGGCATGAGGGTCTGTGCTTTAACGGAGGTGGAAGTCCGACCTTTATGCAGCATTGCCAGCAGAGCGAATGCAATGATCTGGCTTTTGGTTCCATGTTGGTCAAGCCGAGTGATTTTGATTTGGAAAATTTATCCGCTTTAAGCTGCGCTTTATGGATTGCTGCGCCCATTTTAAAAGTGTTGCCTTATAGCCAGATTCCCGGTTTGGAACTACTAAATCATCTTCCACATCAATATAAAGCCGTATTTATTTACGGGGGCTATTGGCGAGCAGATTATATCTATCCTGAAAAAATCCGGCCGCATGTATTGTATGGTCGCAGCAGTAATCAGGAAATGCTTCAGGTGCCCATGCAGTGCGATATTCATGTCGATGATTATGTGTTTATAAGACCGACACAAAGTGAAGCTATCATCCCGCAATTCGCTCAGCTTTATGCTTATACAGAAGGAAAGTTTCTCCAGTGGCAGACGTTCCGGGAATAACCACATTCTGAAATGAAAAATGAGCCTAAGCCTTTAACGATCAGGCACAGATTTGACGGTAAATCTTATTTTTATTGGGAAAAGGTTTAATCATGCGGCCAAGCCGTGTAAAATTCGAATCGATTTTATTTATCCACCGTTTTTATCTTTTGAGGCTGTGCCTCGATCATAATCTCGCGGTGATATGCTCCATGGTACGGGGCATCACTCCTTAAGGATTTCTTATGCCAATTATCACTTTGCCAAATGGCGATCAAAAACAGTTTGATCACGCCGTATCTGTGATGGACGTTGCACTTAGCATTGGTCCTGGTCTTGCAAAAAATACAGTTGCTGGTCGTGTCAACGATCGTTTGGTTGATGCGTCTGATCTCATCACTGAAGATGCAACACTACAAATTATCACGCCTAAAGACGAAGCCGGTGTCGAGATCATTCGCCATTCTTGCGCGCATTTGGTCGGTCATGCGGTTAAGCAACTGTTCCCAGAAGCAAAGATGGTCATTGGTCCGGTCATTGAGGAAGGTTTCTACTATGACATCTGGATGCCACGTCCGTTTACCTTAGACGACATGGCAGCGATTGAAGAGCGTATGAAAAAGCTCATCGATCAGGACTATGATGTTGTGAAAAAAATGTCGCCGCGTGATGAAGTGATTGCTGAATTCACTGCGCGTGGCGAAGAATACAAATTGCGCCTGATCGCAGACATGCCTGAAGAAACCCAAATGGGCTTGTACTACCATCAGGATTACTTGGATATGTGCCGTGGTCCGCACGTTCCAAACACCAAATTCTTAAAATCGTTCAAGCTGACTAAAATTTCAGGTGCTTACTGGCGCGGTGATGCGAAAAACGAACAGCTACAACGTATTTACGGTACAGCGTGGGCAGACAAGAAGCAGCTTGCGGCTTATGTAAAACGGATTGAAGAAGCAGAAAAACGAGATCACCGTAAAATCGGTAAAGCACTTGATTTGTTCCATATGCAAGAAGAAGCACCGGGTATGGTGTTCTGGCATCCAAACGGTTGGACCATTTACCAAGTGCTTGAACAATACATGCGTAAAGTTCAGCAAGACAATGGCTACGAAGAAATCCGTACCCCACAAGTGGTTGATTTCACGCTGTGGGAAAAATCGGGACATGCTGCCAACTATGCAGACAACATGTTCACCACGCATTCTGAAAACCGCAACTATGCGGTGAAACCAATGAACTGTCCTTGTCACGTACAGGTGTTCAATCAAGGCTTGAAGTCATACCGTGATCTTCCTGTACGTTTGGCAGAGTTTGGTTCATGTCACCGTAACGAGCCATCGGGTTCATTGCACGGCATTATGCGTGTACGTGGCTTTACTCAAGATGATGCGCACATTTTCTGTACCAAAGAACAGATTGGTCCTGAAGTTGCAGACTTTATCAAATTGACACTGGATGTATACAAAGATTTTGGCTTCGAAGAAGTACAAATGAAGTTGTCGACGCGTCCTGAAAAACGTGTGGGTGATGACAAGCTTTGGGATATGGCAGAAAAATCTTTGGCAGATGCTTTAGATGCTGCAGGTCTTGAGTGGGAACTTCAACCAGGCGAAGGCGCATTCTACGGTCCGAAGATTGAATTCTCTCTGAAAGACTGCTTAGGTCGTGTCTGGCAGTGTGGTACCATTCAGTGTGACTTTAACTTGCCAGAACGTCTAGATGCTTCTTATGTCACTGAAGATAATGACCGCGATCAGCCAGTAATGTTACATCGTGCAATTCTTGGCAGTTTCGAGCGTTTTATTGGTATACTGATCGAACACTACGCAGGCTTCATGCCACCTTGGTTGGCACCAATGCAAGCGTGTGTGATGAACATTACCGATTCTCAAGCTGAGGCATGTGAGTCAGTCGTCGCAAAACTTAAAGAAAACGGTATCCGTGCAATTTCTGACTTGAGAAATGAGAAAATCGGCTTTAAGATTCGTGAACGTACATTAGAGCGTATTCCTTACTTACTGGTACTTGGGGACCGTGAAGTAGAGGAAGGTACCGTAAACGTGCGTACCCGCTCAGGAACAAATTTGGGTACTATGTCAATCGATGCTTTCGTTGACCTAGTAAAAGCAGCCGTAGCCGAACGCGGCCGGTACATTGTGGAGTAACAGCGATTAAACAGCCTGACCGTAATCAACAGGGCGG
>DFCG01000016.1:0-326 GCA_002367455.1 Acinetobacter sp. UBA3060
ACCACACGCTGAATATTTTCAGTACTGATAGTACGGGCACGAATCGCCAGCACATCTTTTAAAGATTCACGCACCACATCCAGATCAATTGGTGTGCCTTTAAAACGTGAAATCGCCACCACTTTGTTCAGCGCACCTTCCAGCTCACGCACGTTAGCCACCACCTGCTGGGCAATAAACAGCGCACAGTTACGTGGTAAATCAACCTGGTTGCTTTCTGCTTTTTTCAGCAGAATTTCAATTCGGGTTTCAATATCTGGTGGTTCAACTCCGACCGACAACCCCCAGGAAAAACGTGAAACCAGACGTGGATCCAGTTCGGTTAG
>DFCG01000016.1:382-846 GCA_002367455.1 Acinetobacter sp. UBA3060
AGTGCGTTAAAGGTGTAGAAAAACTCGACCAGACTGGCTTCTTTACCGGCCAACAAGTGAATATCATCGACCAGTAATAAATCCAGAGAACGGCAATTTTTCTTAAACTCTTCAACTTTGCCCTGCTGTAACGAGCTGACAAAGTCCTGTACAAAACTTTCTGCGGTCATGTACATGACACGTGCATTCGGTTTGGCCTGTAACAGTGCATTGCCGACCGCCTGCATCAAGTGGGTTTTACCCAGACCGGTCGGACCATATAAAAATAACGGGTTGTGCTGTGAAGCACCCAGCTGAGTCAGCACCTTGCGACAGGTTTCTGCCGCCATCTGGTTAGATCGACCTTCCACAAACAGCGAGAAGGTAAACAATGGATTCAACTGACGTCTACGGCTATTTTTGCCGCTGTCTTCTTTTTCTTTCTTCGGTTTCGGCACCGGCATCGGTGTCGAGGTCAATGCCGC
>DFCG01000016.1:964-4318 GCA_002367455.1 Acinetobacter sp. UBA3060
TCTGCCAGAATCGTGATCAGTTCCAGATGATGTTCTTGAATGTAACGCGTCCAGTAAGGATTAGGTGCATACAAACGCAAGCTGTCTTCCAGCTCTTCTGCAACCAATGGGCGAATCCACATTGTAAAGACATTTCCAGAGAGCTCTTGTCGCAGGCGATTTAAGCAGTCCGTCCAAAGCATGTGAATCCCCTATTCATTCCATTGTTCATTCAAAAAAGATGACCGCGACCAAAAGCGGGTCGCCATTCTAACCAAGTTATCCACATCTGTCATGGCAATTTCCACAAAAACTGTGCAAAAAGAAATCACCATGCATAAATTTAACTTTAAAACCCAGTGTGGATAAGTTTATCCGCAAGCTGTGGATAAAATATATCATAAAGTTATCCACAAAGTATAAAATTAATAGAAACAGTTTTATCCACAATATAAGTTCATGTTTAAATAAATAAAAAGTGGCTTATCCATAGAAAAAGCGCTCCCTAATAGTAATAAATTTAAATTTATAAATTTGAATTTATTTATAAGATCACTGGTTTTTGTGGATAACTCANNTTTTTTGATCTTATTTGAAAAGAAAACCGCTTTTGCATTGACAGCTCAAGCAATGAGCACTAAAATCGCGGACCTTCATAGAAAGATCATTTTTTGGAGTTTCAATATGAAACGTACATTCCAACCGTCTGAATTAAAGCGTAAGCGTGTTCATGGTTTCCGTGCTCGTATGGCTACTAAAGCTGGTCGTCAAGTATTAGCTCGCCGTCGTGCAAAAGGTCGTCATAGCTTAACTGTTTAATCAGTTACGCTAAGACGATTTTGGGTGTTATGACAAAACTTTATAGTTTTGGCACAGAGTTGCGATTACGCTGTGCTGCTGATTATAAAGGTGTCTTTGATGGTGCGCTTTTTAAAGTGCATCAACCCCATTTCTTATTTCTTGCAAAACATTCCGAACTGCCAAATAGCCGTTTGGGTTTAGTTGTTGCCAAGAAGAAAGTGCGACGCGCACACGAAAGAAATCGAGTAAAACGACTTGCTCGCGAAAGTTTTCGCCTGCATCAACAGCAATTAGATGACTTAGACATTGTAATCATGCCGAAAATGGGTGTTGAAGCAGTGCCTAATTCAGAATTGCACCAGCAATTACAATTTGCCTGGCAGAAACTTAACCGTCTTGCCAAAAAGCATTCAAAAATAGCCCCCTCCCCACAAAAGTAGAGTTGGCCAATGGTACGTTTACTGCATTGGTTGATCCGTTTCTATCAGATTGCGATTAGTCCTCTTCTTGGACCGCGCTGTCGTTATATTCCAACTTGTTCTCAATATTCCTTGGAAGCAGTCCAGATGCATGGCGCTGGGCGTGGAGTGTGGCTGGCTACTAAACGTATTTGCCGTTGTCATCCGTGGGGGGGCTCGGGATATGATCCTGTTCCCTCAAAAGCGATTCGTTTTATTTCATTTCAGCAAATAGATTCTCAAACGCTTCACGTTGCTGTACCCTTTCGTGATCGTTTATTGAACCAAAATCACTCTCACCACTTGGGGTAATACATATGCAACAATGGGCCAGGATTGCAATTCTCGGAGCCATGTTTGTTGTCGCATATTTGCTCATTTTGGCGTGGCAAAAAGATTATGGNNATGCTGGAAAGCGATGCGAAACGTACTTATGTCGCCCAGTCTGGCCTGATCGGTCTGAATGGACCGGACAGCAGCCGTAACGGCCGTCCAATGTATGAGCTGGAAAAAACGGCTTATACTCTGGCAGATGCGAAAACAGTCAAATCCAAAGATGGTGAAAACCTGAAAGTATTGTCTGTACCGCTAGTGTTTAAAACCGCTGACGGGATCGAGATTATCAAGACCTTCAATTTCACTGAAGGTGAATATCCGGTCGTGGTAAATCACAAAGTGGTTAACCGCAGTGGCCAGACTTGGCAAGGTCAGATGTTCGGTCAGATCAAACGGGATAACTCGGAAGATCCAGGCAAATCTGATCAGGGGATCTTCACGCTGGGAACATTCCTCGGCGGTGCATGGGGTACCCCGGACGAGCAGTACAACAAGCTTAAATTCGACAACTTTGTTGAAGAAAAAGTCAGTACTGAAGCGACAGGTGGTTGGGTGGCAATGGTACAGCACTACTTTGTCAGTGCATGGGTTCCAGGTCAGCTGAAGTTGACTCAAGGCAATGGCGAAGCTTATAGCGCCAAGCTTGAATCACGTAAATCAACCGATAACATGAACATCATCGGTTTTACCTCACCGACGTTCAATGTGCCTGCAGGTACAGTGGCTGAAATTGATGCGACTTTCTATTCAGGTCCAAAAATCCAGTCAGAACTGAAAGATTTGGCTGCGGGTTTAAACCAGACCGTTGATTATGGCTGGTTATGGCCAATTGCGAAATTACTGTTTGTGGGTCTTGAATTCTTCCATGGTCTGGTGGGTAACTGGGGCTGGGCAATTATTCTGTTGACTATCTTGGTGAAAGTAATCCTGTGGCCATTGTCGTCGAAGAGCTATCGCTCGATGGCGAAAATGCGTGTGATTGCGCCAGAAATGCAACGCATGAAAGAAGAGTTCGGTGAAGATCGCATGCGCTTCTCTCAAGAAATGATGGCATTATACAAACGTGAACAGGTCAATCCGCTTGCCGGCTGTTTACCACTGTTATTACAAATGCCGATTTTCCTGGCCTTGTACTGGGTATTGATGGAATCTGTGGAACTGCGTCATGCGCCATGGATGCTGTGGATTCAGGATTTGTCTTCAATGGATCCTTGGTTCATTCTGCCGTTGTTGATGGGCTTGACGATGTATATCCAACAGTCGTTAAATCCACAACCAACTGATCCAATGCAGGCGAAAGTCTTCAAGTTTATGCCGATCATCTTTACCGTATTCTTGTTGTTCTTCCCGGCAGGCTTGGTTCTGTACTGGATCGTCAACAACTTGATCACGATTCTGCAACAAACTTTGATTAACAAGTCTGTTGCCAAAGATCGCGCGAAACGTGATGAGGCTACTCCAGTCAACTAAGTTGTACGGATAGGCTGAATAAATCCGCTTAAGATGGTAATCTTAGGCGGATTTTTTTTGGTTGTACTTTTGAGTCTTTGCAGGTGAATTTTATGCTCAACCGAACCACAACTATTGCTGCGATTGCAACTCCACCAGGACGTGGCGGCGTTGGGGTGATTCGCCTGTCAGGTCCGAAATCCTATGAAATTGCCCAGCAACTGACGCAAAAAGAGTTGCCCAAAGCCCGTTTTGCCGGTTTCCGCCAGTTCTACGATGCAGCAGGTGAAGTCATGGATGAAGGACTGGCGATTTGCTTCCCGAATCCAAA
>DFCG01000024.1:0-2379 GCA_002367455.1 Acinetobacter sp. UBA3060
TCAAACTTAGCCTTAGCCATGTTAATCTTCCTCGTTTACGTCGAACACAATTCTGAGTAAAACCCAGCTCCGACATATCGTTTAAAAAAACCGAACACCAAATACTTGAAAAGCAGACTAAATAGCCTGCTTTTGGAATTTCTTTGCAACAAAGTTGCTAAACTGTAATCTGGAGCTCTTATCGAGATTTGAACTCGAGACCTCTCCCTTACCAAGGGAGTGCTCTACCACTGAGCTATAAGAGCAAATATTAGTACTTCAATGGAGCGGGAGACGAGGGTCGAACTCGCGACATGTAGCTTGGAAGGCTACCGCTCTACCAACTGAGCTACTCCCGCACGATGTTGGTACAAACCACTTATTGAAGTCTTAAAATTGGTGGTGAGGGAAGGATTCGAACCTTCGAAACTTTCGTAGCGGAGTTACAGTCCGCCCCCTTTGACCGCTCGGGAACCTCACCATTTTTTACACTTACATCAGTGCTGTTCTTTACTTCACACTACCAAACTTCTAAGATGGTGCCGGCACACGGATTCGAACTGTGGACCTACTGATTACAAGTCAGTTGCTCTACCAACTGAGCTATGCCGGCGTTTCTTAGTGTTTCGTACGTTTCGTATCGGAACGGTGTGCAGTTTAGCAAAACTCAGAATCCTTGCAAGTGTTTTTTTCAAAAAAAACCTCAAAAACTCATAAAATCAAACCATTTGATGATAATTCAACCGCTTTGATCACTGCGCGAGCTTTTATTTGGGTTTCATTCCACTCAGATTCAGGATTTGAGTCGGCAACTAGCCCTGCTCCGGCCTGCACATAGACCTTATTTTCGCGAATGACACAGGTACGAATCGCAATCGACATGTCCATTTCGCCATGCCAGCCTAAATAACCAACAGCACCACCAAAAATTCCACGTTTTACCGGCTCAACTTCGTCAATAATTTCCATGGCACGGATTTTTGGCGCACCTGAAAGTGTACCAGCAGGGAAAGTTGCTTTAAAAACATCCAGAGCATCGACATCATCACGCACTTCACCCTGCACATTGGAGACAATATGCATCACATGCGAATAACGTTCGATCACCATTTGATCAGTCACCTGCACTTTGCCAATTTTTGCGATACGCCCTACATCATTACGTCCCAAGTCAATCAGCATGACATGTTCGGCAATTTCTTTTTCATCGGATAATAGGTCTTCCTCAAGCGCCAGATCCTCTTCTTTGGTTTTACCGCGTGGGCGTGTTCCCGCAAGCGGTCGTACGGTAGCAATACCATTTTCCAGACGGGACAGAATTTCAGGAGAAGAGCCGACAATATGGAATGGCGTATTGTTTTCCAAGGTCTGCCCTTGCACAAGAAACAAATACGGCGATGGATTGAGATGACGCAGCGCACGATACACCTGTAGCGGGTCTCCATCGAAGTCAGACACCATCCGGTGCCCGGGTACGACCTGCATTACATCGCCAGCACGAATATACTCTTTGACTTTTTCTACCGAGGCAATGAAGTTGTCATGTCCGGTGAGGGACTCGAAATGTGGCGGCGTATGTTTTTCAGCTTTAAGACTGATGGGCGTGGCCAGAATATTTTCTAATTCATTTAATTGTTCATGTGCTTTTTCATAAGCAACTGGATCAGTTGCATCGGCATGTACAATCAAGAATAAAGTATCTTTCAGGTTATCAAAGACAATCACTGTTTTAGACAGCATCATCCAGATATCGGGTAAACCAACCGGATCTGCTTCAGGCACATTTTTTAACTTCGGCTCGATATAACGCACAGCGTCGTAACCAAAGTAACCAACTAATCCACCAGTAAAACTCGGCAAGTCCGGCAATTCTACCTGGGTAGGCACCTTAAATTGCGCCTGAAAATCACGGATATATTGAAATGGATCAGCACAGTGCTGTTTTTCAATTGAAGCATCTGCATGCTGTACCGTCAGTTCGCCTGCATTGCAGGAAAATACAGTAGATTCACCTAGTCCAATAATCGAATAGCGTGCCCAGTTCTCTCCGCCTTCTACGGATTCAAATAAATAAGCCTGCTGATGCTGTTTAAGGCGTGCAAAAATAGAAAGTGGTGTATCGGTATCTGCCAGACGCTGACGATAAACAGGAATGAGATTATAGCCTTGTGCAGCAAGTTGCTGGAATTGTGCTTGAGTGGTCATGCGGTTTTTCTCTTTAAATTAGGGTTACTCAGTATGTAAATAGAATTGAACTGAGCGACGCCATCGAAAAACCTTACAACTATTCATTTTCTTTCCTTAGTACGCGTATTAGGCAAGTAATTCTCTAAGATCATCCACAATCTGCTGCGGCTGACAATCTGCAATATTTTCACCATGATTATAGCCATAGCTGAC
>DFCG01000024.1:2478-3415 GCA_002367455.1 Acinetobacter sp. UBA3060
CGATACAGATCATGTGCTGAATCCACCAAGGTACCATCCAGATCAAACAAGATCAGTTCGCGCTTTTCTAATTGTGCAATAGACATCCCGACCCTCTTTTATAATGTGCGCAGCCACAAAAAAGGCATGCGCTATGCATGCCTTGATTGTAACCAATCATCAGCTTATTTGAACAACAACCAAGCCATAATTGCCAAAATAATCAGCACAATCACTGAAATCAAACCTACAGATACATTTTTCTGGGTTTCTTTTTCCTGTTCTACACGTGATACAGGCTGCTCAACCGGAATTGGGGTAGGCTCTGGTTTTACCGCATTAATGTCCACGCCTTCCGGAATAGGTGCCGGTTTTGGAATACCGACATTGGTTGGCATGCCATCACGGGTTAATTGTACCGTAGCATCACGATGTTTCAGTTCCGGCATTCCCTGATCATTCATTTGCTGTGCAGGTGTAGGCTCAGCGACTTCGACCTGTTCCACGACTTTTTCTGCCGTTGCTTCAATTTCTGCTGGAACCTCTACTGCAGCCGCAGGCGCCATTACTGAAAATTTCAAGCTGGCAAACTGAACAATGTCATCCTGCTTTAATAAGGTTTCTTGCGCAATCTGCACATCATTGACGAAAGTGCCATTCGATGAACCCAAATCCTGCACCCAGAGCGCATCATCCTTTAGTAAAAATGCCGCATGTTTACGGGAGATTTCCGCAGCCTGTAACACGATATCTGCCGCCTGATGACGCCCCACCAGCATGTCACGGTCAATGCTAATTTCCTGTCCTGTTAAGTCGCCTGTAATCGCGTGTATTTTCCAAGTCATGAAAGTTACTTCTCTGTTCTCTTTGACATTATCATAACATGCTGTCTGCAAATGCGAATGACTTAGCTTTTGGGTCTAAGTGTGGTTGTTGTAACGGTATTTTTACTTTTTTC
>DFCG01000024.1:3479-5357 GCA_002367455.1 Acinetobacter sp. UBA3060
GAACGGAATAAACGTCCCAAGCCTGGAATCGCACCCAAACCTGGCACCGCTTGGCGTCCATAACTGGTGTTATCCGAAATCAGACCGCCAAGCACAATAGTTTGTCCATGTTCGGCCAGAATTGAGGTTTTGATCGCTCGCTTGCTGGTAACCAGATCCTGCGCCTGCCCTTTACTGGCTTTGACATCAGAAACTTCCTGTTCCACTTCCAGGCGTACCGTACCATCTTCGCCAATATGTGGAACCACCTTTAAAGTGACCCCGACATCCTTACGTTCAATGGTGGTATAGGGATTAGCAACTCCAGCAGCGCCTGTAGATACTGAGCCTGTCACAAAGGGTACGTTTTCACCCACTACAATATAGGCTTCTTCGTTATCCATGGTCACAATCGACGGTGTAGACAACAGATTGGATTTAGTAGTTTCTTTGAGTGCCTGAATCATCGCGCCATACAGACGACGGGAACCATCACTGCCTTCACGATAATCTCCAAGTACCAGTGAGCTACCTGCGCCCACGGCACTTGCAGCACCTGCACCACCACCGGTGAGATAACCGGCCGCAATATTTTTCAGGCTAGTCCCAAAATTATCGAAATTCACCAGCCCAATACCACTGCTGATATCGCCCAAGGCCCATTGCACACCGAGTTGATCCGCATCGGTTCCTTCCACTTCAATAATCGCGGCTTCAATCAAAACCTGTTGACGACGGATATCCAGCTGATCAATTGCCGATTCAATTTCCCGCATCAGTTGTGGATCTGCTTTCACCACCAGAGAATTTTGTGTGGTATCGGCAATAATACTGACGCCATTGCTATTAAAGCTGGTAATTCCGCCCTGCTCATTATTCATGCCGCTATTCAGCTGAATGCCTGAAGAGGTGTTGCTACTTGAACCTGTGCTGGTATTATTGTTATTTAAATTGCTACTAGAACTGAGCGAAGACGAGTTCGAGGATGTACTACTCGAATTTGAATTACTGTTCACCGCCTGCCCGCTTACCAAACCCTGCAAGATTTCCGCAAGATTTTTAGCGCTGGCATATTTCAGACGAAAAACTTTTAATCCACCCAAACGATCCGCAGCCGGTACATCCAAGGTTTCGATTACTTGACGCACCCGTTTGCGCGTCGTGGGATCACCTTTGATGATAATCCGGTTGGTACGGGTATCTGCAATCACCCGCACCCGTGAACCGCGGACATCTTTAGCTCCACCGGTGGCAGTCATGGACTCGATCAGTCCAATCATTTCTTCGGCTTGACTCGATTGTAAGCTGACCGCTTCAATATCATTCTGACCGGTGCCATCCAGGTTGCGAATAATGGTTTCCAACTGGTAAATATTGCTGGCGCGATCCGACACAATCAGTGCATTTGTCCCCGGCACTGCCGCCAAATGGGCAAACTGCGGCATCAAGGGACGTAATGCAGGAATCAGGTCATTCGGATTGGTATTTTCCAGCCACAACACCCGTGTCACAATCTGGTCACCACTGGCGCGGCTTCTGGCATCATAGGGAATGCCTGAGCTTTTGACATTGCTGTCCGGAACCAGCTTGATGGTATTACCCGAAGGAATTGCCACCACACCGTTGACATTCAGTACGCCTAAAAACAGGTCATAGACTTCATTTTTATTCAGGGCTTTATTGGAAATGACTGTTACGTTGCCACGTACCCGCGGATCGACTGCAAAGTTTTTGCCGGTAATATCGGCCACTTCATTAATGAATGCAGTTAAGTCAGCATCTCGAAGGTTAATTTTCCAGGTTTGTGCATAACTCGCCGTGCTGACCATGGCCATTAACGGTGCGGCCACACAGAATGCCCATGCTGATCGATTATTATTAAATAAAGCCATAAACTTT
>DFCG01000087.1:0-34050 GCA_002367455.1 Acinetobacter sp. UBA3060
AGATGAATCGCATCAAAGCCCAGCTTTTCTGAAACATAATTTTTAAAATCTTCCGGACTCATTGGCTGTTTTAAATAGCCAATATTGCCAATCGGACGTTTTTCACTCGGATCCAGCTGTTCGATATTTTCGAGTTCTAATAAATCCGCAATGGCAGCATTATTTCCCAGAGTTGGATGACTGTCTAAAGGTAGGTGATAGCCAACCAGTGAAATATCATTTTGAATCAGGGTTTTAATGCGTTTACCACGCATTCCCGTAATCGGATAGGCTTCTCCTTTCCAGAAATAGCCATGATGAACCAGCAATAGATCAGCGCCTTGCTCAATTGCAGCTTCAATTGCACTCTGGGAGGCGGTCACGGCACAGAGGATTTTATTCACTTCGGATTTGCCTTCAATCTGCAAGCCATTCGGTGCATAGTCCTTAAATTCACGTGCTGCCAAAGTTTGGTCACACCATTGAATAATATCGTTCAAATTCGCCATAAAATTCCTGTAAGTTTAAAAACTTGCCCATATTTATCTATAGGTCTAATTGTAACTAAAGCTGCACAAATCTCTGTGGAATTTTTTGTGTTTAGTTATGTATTTCGCATTACAATAGGACACAAATTACTTAGTCATCAACGAATTAAAATATTTTAGAGGATAGCAACGTGCGCCGCACCTTTACATGGTTACCCTGGGTGTTACTGATTTTAGTCATTATCGGTTTTTTGGGGTGGCAACAACTACAAAAACCAAAGGCACCAGTTGCGCCAGATGGTGTCAAAATGCCTGCTGAAAAAGTAGAGCCGTTGATTGATACGTCGCGCTCAGGAGGCGTGGTCTCCTATAGTGCTGCTGTAAAAGTGGCAGCACCCGCTGTCGTGAATATTTTTACTACCCAAAAAGTCAAGCAACAGGCGCATCCTTTACTGACCGATCCGGTATTTCGTGAATTCTTTGGCGATCAGTTGCCTGACCAGTATGGACAAAGCCCGAATGAAAACAGTTTAGGTTCGGGTGTAATTGTACGTCCAGACGGTTATATCCTGACCAATAACCACGTGATTGCACAGGCCGATCAGATTGTAGTGGCTTTGCAGGATGGTCGTCGTGCTGAAGCCAAGGTGGTCGGAACTGATCCGGATACCGATCTGGCTGTGATCAAGATTGAACTGACGCAATTGCCAGTTTTGCCATTTAAACTCAGTGGCAATGAAGTCGGTGATGTGGTTCTGGCCATTGGTAATCCTTTTGGTGTTGGGCAAACCGTGACGCAGGGGATTATCTCAGCAACGGGCCGTTCAGACTTGGGTATTAATACCTATGAAGACTTTGTGCAGACTGATGCTGCAATTAACCCGGGTAACTCGGGCGGTGCACTTATTGATGTCGCCGGTAATTTAATTGGCGTCAATACCGCAATCTTCTCGCAGTCTGGTGGTTCACTGGGGATTGGTTTTGCCATTCCGGCCAAAATCTGTCAGCAGGTGATGAATGCCATTTTGAAAGATGGCCGTGTGGTTCGTGGCTGGTTAGGGATCAGCTTATTACCTGCAGAGCGTGATGATGTCCTGCAACCCAAAGAAAAAGGCGTAACGGTCGCAGAAGTGCTCCCAGATGGACCTGCTGCCAAAGCGGGAATCCAGCGTGGTGATAAAATTATGAAAGTAAATGAGGAAGAGATTAGTTCCGCCTCACATCTGATTAATTTTGTGGCTTTGCAAAAACCAAACAGTACCATTCAGATTGAAATTGAGCGGGCAGGAAAAACCATGATCCTAGAGGTTGTGGTGACTGAACGTAAGGCACAAGACAGTGCTTCACAATATATTCCTCTGCCAGGCCAATAAGTTTGATTAAAAAAAATCCCTCATGATGAGGGATTTTTTTTATACTTTCTTTCAGCATGTTCTGATACAAAAGTGAAATATTAAGCGTTTTATAAATCATTTAGCTTAGTGAAATAACATTAAAAGAGAAAATAAAAATGAATTTTATGACGGCAGATCAGGCCAAAATTTTATCTAATGTTGCTAACCTGAATATTGAAATGTATAAGCCACGTCTGGCGCAACTGATTGAAGATAATGCCCGGCAAGGCAATACAGCGGTACTGACAGTTTTTCCCAAACATCTGCCTTTGGAAGATATCCGTGCCTTGTCTGCCGAGTTAACAGATCTGGGTTATAACGTACGTTTTGAAGTACAAGAATTTTATTACAGCTTTAATGTCTACTGGCTGTAATTTTAACAGTTGTTCAAAAAAGGTCCTGTTTAGGCATATATTTTGCTGCGTTCATCTCATATTTAAACTATGAGAAATTTATGTCTTTATTTATTCATCATGCAGCATGGGTTGATGCGCCTTATGTAGTACTTTCCTCCGGATTAGGCGGACATGCCAGTTTCTGGAATCCACAAATTGAGGCTTTGCAGCAATATTTTCATGTGGTGGCCTATGATCAGGAAGGTTGTCATTCGGATTCTGAACTGTTGCCAACGCCTTATTCCGTAGATCATATGGCCCGGCAGATCCTGGATTTATTGATTAGCCACAATATTCGTGAGTTTCATTTTATGGGTCATGCGTTGGGTGGGCATATTGGCATGCAACTCGCAACCTATCAGGTTGATAAAGCGTTTAAGTTATTCAGCCTGACTATGTTGAATGCCTGGGGAGAGCTGGATGCTCATACTCAGAAATGTTTCGAGGCACGCACATCATTATTGTTGAATGGCGGAGCCGAGGCTTATGTGCGGGCACAAGCCTTATTTCTGTATCCTCCACACTGGATCTCGACACATCTTGACCCGTTAACAGAAGCAGAAAATAAGCAGCTAATGGACTTTCCGCCGATTCAAAATGCCTTGGCTCGTATACAGGCAGTTCAGGCGTTCAGAATTGAAGCAGAACATCAGCAGGCACTCAAAGATGTTCCTATACATCTGATTGCCAATCAGGATGATTTTCTGGTGCCATATCAACGTTCACAACAACTTCAGCAATTATTACCGCAGAGTCAGCTCAGTCTGTTTGCAACAGGAGCGCATGCTTCTACAGTGACTGAAACCGCCCAGATCAACCAAAGCATGCTGCAATTTTTAAAATCAGCCTGATATTCTCAGCAAGTAATTTTATTTGCTCAAGCCAGAACCTGTTTCTGGCTTTTTATTTTTTCTAATGAATCATTTTTATAGTTTTTACTCAAAATATGATTCTTCCTAAAAGCGATGATGATCAATTTTAATGCACCTGAATGAAACACGATGAGCAAAATTGATTCAGGGGTGGAAATCATTATTTTACTAAAAATTCAAAAATATAAATATTAAGTATTTGAAAATAAATAACTAAAAATAATTGGCACGCGGTTTGCAATATTTTAAACATAAATAAAAAACCTGAATTGGCAACAGGATTTTGAATATTGGTTAAAAATAATGAGGTGTGAAAATGAAAATAGGTGTCTTCTGTCCAATTGGAAACAACGGCTGGTTACTCTCTGAAAATGCACCACAGTACATGCCGACTTTTGAGTTAAATAAACAAATCGTACAGCGTGCTGAACACTATGGTTTCGATTTCGCACTCTCCATGATCAAGCTGCGTGGCTTTGGTGGCAAGACTGAATTCTGGGAGCATAACCTGGAAACTTTCACCCTAATGGCAGGTCTTGCTGCTGTCACCAGCAAAATTAAAATTTTCGCAACTGCCGCAACTCTGGTGATGCCACCTGCAATTGTCGCGCGCATGGTATCAACTATTGATTCGATTTCAAATGGTCGTTTTGGTCTAAATGTGGTGACCGGCTGGCAACCACCTGAATATACCCAAATGGGTATGTGGCCAGGTAATGACTATTTTGGTAAACGCTATGAATATCTGTCTGAATATGTACAAATTCTGCGTGAACTTTGGGCGACTGGTAAGTCAGACTTTAAGGGCGAACATTTCCAGATGGAAGACTGTCGTGTCAGCCCTCGCCCGCAAGCAGACATGAAAATCATCTGTGCTGGTCAGTCTGATGCCGGTCTGGAGTTTTCTGCGCAATATGCTGACTACAACTTCGTGTTTGGTAAAGGGCTGAATACACCGACCGCTTATGCAGAAATTAATGATCGCCTAAAAGAAAAAACAGATGTGACGGGTCGTGATGTACAGACTTATGTGCTGTTTATGGTCATCGCGGCAGAAACTGATGAAGAAGCTCAAGTGAAATGGCAACACTATAACGATGGCGCAGATATGGAAGCGATTAACTGGTTGATGAATCAGGGCGGGAAAGACACGACTTCCGGTGCAGATACCAATATCCGTCAAATGGCGTCTAGCGTATCTCCAGTGAATATCAATATGGGAACCTTGGTAGGTTCTTATGAAAATGTGGCACGAATGTTGGATGAAATTGGCGAGATCAAGGGCACTGAAGGTGTGTTGCTGACCTTTGATGATTTCGTTCAGGGTGTAGAAGATTTCGGTCAGAAAATCCAGCCATTGATGAAATGCCGTGACCATATTGTGATTGAGGGTGAAGCACCTGTACTGGAGAAAAGCGCATGAGTGAATTAGTGGTAAGGGCCGGTTTTACTGAAAAACTCGGTACCGGAAAATCGCTTAAAGCTGAGCCTGAAGCAATCTGCCTTGCACCTGAACAGACTGCCCTGATTGTGATTGACATGCAGAATGCCTATACCTCGCAGGGCGGCTATCTGGATCTGGCGGGGTTTGATGTCTCAAAGACCAAACCAGTCGTAGAGAACATTAAAAAGGCAGTCGATGGAGCGCATGCGGCCGGTATTCAGGTCATCTATTTTAAAAATGGCTGGGATGCAGAATATAAGGAAGCAGGTGGTACGGATTCTCCGAATTTCCATAAATCCAATGCCTTAAAGACCATGCGTAAACGTCCTGAATTACAGGGTCAATTGTTAGCAAAAGGCGGTTGGGATTTTGAGCTGATTGATGAGTTAAAGCCACTGCCACAAGACCTGGTGATCGAAAAGCCACGTTATAGCGGTTTCTTTAATACCGCGCTGGACAGCATGTTACGTGTGCGTGGTATTCGTAATCTGGTCTTTGTCGGGATTGCCACCAACGTTTGTGTAGAGTCGACACTACGTGACGGCTTCTTTCTGGAGTATTTCGGTGTAGCACTTGCCGATGCCTGTCATCAGGCAGGTCCAGTCGAAGCCCATGAAGCCAGTCTGTATAACATCAAGACCTTCTTTGGCTGGGTGTCAGATACTGCAAATTTTGTCGATACCTTTCAAAAAGAAAGTGAGTCACTAAAAGAAACTGAATTGGCTGTAAGCGCGTAAAGAATTAAAGAACAGAATTAAGGAAAAAATAGTATGCCTAAAGAAATCATTATTCCAGCAGGAACATCGAAACCATTAGCACCGTATGTACCGGCAACCAAGGCAGACAATATTGTGTATGTATCCGGTACATTNNTTTAACCATGTCTTTGTCAAAGACTGGGCAGATTATGCTGCGATTAATGCAGTTTATGCAGAATATTTCCCGGGAGATAAACCGGCACGTTATTGCGTACAGACAGGTTTGGTCAAACCTGATGCGCTGGTCGAAATTGCTTCGATTGCCCATGTATAAGCCGATCCACCTGATTCAATCTCATTACTAGATGCCCCAGGTCTGAAACTGAATATTGACTTGGGGGCGGGAGAACAGCATGAATGCCAAACTATCTAAAATCATCACAGAGACAGTTGCAGAAAATAAAGCATTAAATAAGGTTTTGGCGACTAACGCATCGGGTGACATCTTTACCCAGGTCGATCAGCAGATTTTCCGTCAGGGCATGTCTAATCTAGGTGCTGCAGTGAATGTCATTACCACGCAAGGCGATGCAGGAATGGCTGGATTTACCGCTTCGGCCGTATGTAGCGTGACGGATACACCACCAACGTTACTGGTGTGCCTGAACCGTTCTGCGTCAGTCTATGAAACCTTTAAAAAGAATCAGGTGTTGTGTGTGAATACCCTGGCATCACATCAACAAAATCTTTCCAATCTGTTTGGTGGAAAAACACCAATGGCAGAGCGTTTCAGTCAGGGGAACTGGAAAACTTTGGTGACCCAGTCGCCTGTACTTGAAGATGCCTTAGTCAGTTTTGACTGCGAGGTGGTCCAATGTTTATCCGTAGGCAGTCATGACGTGCTGTTCTGTGAGGTGAAAGCCATGTGCCAGAGTCAAGGCAATGCGCTGATGTACTTCAACCGTTCTTACTGTGAGCCACACAAAATGTGCTAATTCAATTCAATCCTAATCAAGGAGGGGAAGCCGATGCAAGAAAAAGAAACGTGGTTTCCAAAATTTAAGCCTTACCAAGGCAATCTCGATACCACACCCGTGCAAACAGATGAATATCTGCCTGCTGGAAAAAGTATTATTCTCGGGTTGCAGCATGTGTTTGCCATGTTTGGCGCAACCGTGCTGGCACCCTTATTAATGGGGTTTGATCCCAATCTCACGATTTTCATTACCGGGATTGGGACCATTTTATTTTTCCTGATCACGGGCGGTCGATTGCCTAGTTATCTGGGATCCAGCTTTGCCTTTATTGGTGCGGTCGTCGCAGTTACAGGTTATTCCGGAGTTGGTGCGAATCCTAATATCGGACTGGCGCTTGGCGGTACGATTGCTTGCGGTATTGTCTATGCCTTGATTGGTCTGCTGGTCATGAAAACCGGTACCAACTGGATTGAAAAACTGATGCCGCCAGTAGTGACAGGCGTGATTGTGATGATCATTGGTTTGAACCTGGCGCCAGTCGCAATTAAGAGTGTTTCAGCGAACCAGTTTGATTCGTGGATGGCATTAATCACCATTATCTGTATCAGTGTGATTGCTGTGTTTACCCGAGGAATGGTACGCCGTCTGTTGCTGTTATTGGGCTTGTTATCTTCCTATCTGATTTACTTCCTTTTCACAAACGTCATGGGCTTCGGATCTGCGATTGATTTTACCAAAGTCAGTGAAGCAGCATGGTTTGGTTTGCCGAATTTCCAGAGTCCGGTCTTTGAAATGAATGCCATGCTGATGATTGCACCAGTGGCCATTATTCTGGTTGCAGAAAATCTTGGGCATTTTAAAGCGGTATCCGCAATGACTGGTAAAAATCTGTCGCCGTATATGGGACGCGGTTTCTTTGCAGATGGGGTTTGTACTTCATTATCCGCTTCTGTCGGCGGTACCGGGATGACCACTTATGCTGAAAATATCGGTGTGATGGCAGTGACCAAAGTGTACGCCACCACCGTGTTTATTTTTGCCGGGATCTTCGCTATTTTGCTGGGACTTTCACCTAAATTTGGTGCGGTGATCAGTACCATTCCAGTAGCTTTATTGGGTGGCGCATCGATTGTGGTCTTCGGGTTGATTACTGTGGCGGGTGCCAAAATCTGGGTGGATAACCATGTTGATTTTACCAAGAACAGTACCCTGATTATTGGTGCGGTGTGTCTGATTATGGGGACAGGTAATTATAGCTTGCAGATTGGTGGTTTCGATTTGGGTGGTATCGGTACTGCGACTTTGGCTGCGATTTTGTTGAACCTGTTCCTAAATCGTGGTGAAGATAAAGAATTGCCTGAACCTGCATCGACCGCAACAGAAGTTGAGGTTAAGCCAGTCGCTTAATATAAGGAGTATTTTTTGAGTCATACAGTTGCATTTTTAGGACTTGGGGCAATGGGCTGGCATATGGCCTCCCATTTGCCAAAACTCGGACATCAGGTTTGGGTCTGGAACCGGACTGAACAGAAAGCTGTAGCGCATGCTGAAACTTTTGCAACGCAGGCAGTGAGTATTGAGCAGGCGGTTCAGGCAGATTTTATCTTTTCCTGTTTGCCGACCAGTCAGGATGTGGAAGCACTGATTGCAGCCCATCCACCCAAACAAGGTGCAATCTGGATTGACTGTACCAGCGGTGTACCGGAATCTGCCCAGAAACTGGCGAAGCTCTTGGAGCAACAAGGTAGTTTTTATCTGGATGCACCGGTTTCTGGCCAAACCATTGGAGCAGAACGCGGTACTTTAACTGTGATGGTCGGAGGTAATGAACAAGCCTTTGAACAAGTCAAACCGATTATTGAAGCCTTTGCTGGCTTGATTGAATATGTAGGAGAAAGTGGTTCGGGCTTTGCGGTGAAAGCCGTGAATAATACCCTAATGGCGACTCATTTATGGGCATTGGCTGAAGGTTTGACTGTGCTAAAAGGACAGGGCGTTGATTTAAGTAGCGCACTGAACTGTATTAATCATTCCAGCGGTAAAAGCAGCATGTCGGAAAATATCATGGCGCAGCGTGTACTGAACCGTGAGTTTCACAAGACTTTTGCACTGGATCTGTTACAGAAAGATATTGGCATTGCTTTGGAGCTGGTACAGCAACAGCAACTGGATTTATCGGTGATGTCTTTGGTTCAGCAAGAGTTTCAGCAGATTGCCAAACCTCAGGCCAGTCATCTGGATTTCTCTGCTGCGGTGCAAGGACTGGAACAGCGGACTCAAATTGAATTAAGAAGATAATCTTTTCAAACAATATTAAAGACAGTGTTAAAGAAGTTATAGCTATAGATATATCAGTTTAAAATTTAAAAAGCCGGGAATTTTAATTCCCGGCTTTATTTATTCATTAGGCAGCTCAATAGCCTAAGTAAATCTTAATTCTGTTGATTTGCCTGATATTCCTGAATCACTTCGAGCGCTGCACGAAACGCTTCCTGGGTTGCCGGTGCACCGCAGTAAGGCAGGCTATGCAACAACACTTCCTGAATTTCCTCAACCGTTGCGCCGTTATTTAGGGCACCTCGCACATGACCTTTTAGTTCAGTGGGACTTTTTTGCGCGGTTAGAAATGCAATGGTAATTAAAGAACGATATTTACGCGGTAAAATACCTTCACGTTGCCAGGTCGAACCCCAGGCATGTTCATTAATCCAGTCCTGTAATGGCTGGGTAAAAGGCACGGTATTTTCCTGAGCACGCTGCACAAAGCTTTCCCCCATTACTTCAGTACGGACTTTCAAGCCATTTTCATAATCTTGTTGTGACATGCTTTATCCTCAATTTTATTATTGCTTTAGCTTAACGCTTTTAAGCCAAAATACTATCGTGCAATAGTCGTAAAAAAAAGTGGCTGAAAAGCCACTTATGAAGCTTCCAAAGTGAGGTATTGAAACATGGCTCCACTCTGGAATTTATGACACCTTTGATCAAAAGTTTGATTTAAGGAGATACTGAGTGTGAAGGATCAGTTTGCACTGAAGTATCNNAATACATCGGTCAACATGCTGTCATAACGGCGCGCATTATAGTGCAGCAGTTTTTCTGCTTCCTGATCATTAATAAAGCCTTGTAGCTGTGCATCTGCCACATGCTCTGCAAAGCTTAAACCCTTGAACTGGTCTTTATTTTCTGCTTTTTTAAAGCGATCCCACAGCTGTTCAATGTCCAGCAACATGGTGAAAGTAGATTCCATACGGCCGGTGACATCATGTTCATGAGTATTGTAATAGACATGTTTTTTCAAGACCTGGCGGAAAGCATTGTCTTCCATCATACTGTTCGCTACCTGCTGTTTCAGCTGGTCTGATGGTTTCTGTACCGGACGGCCAAATGGGAAGCATAACAGTTTGACCATGCCTGCTGCTGCACCTGATGGAAAGTTGGCAAACAGGTCAAAAAAAGCTTCTTGCGCTGTATATAGAGATTTTTCTAATGCAAGCTGTGCATGTAAACGCTCATCTTCAGTCTTTTTGCTATGCTCAAAAAATTTGAGAATTGAGGAAGCAATAAACAGATGTGCATGAATATCGGCCAGACGACCCGAAAGCATTTCCTTACGTTTGATATCCCCTGCGAGTAATCCTAGACACATATCCGCAGTTAAAGCAAAGTTGGCACTCAGCCGGTTAATGATCTTGTAATAAGGACGGGTAAAGTCAACAGCACTTTGCGGCGCAGCATTGGAGCCACCTGTAAAGGCATAGGCAAAGGAGCGAGCAGTCCGGTTAAAGGTGTAACCCAAATGCTTAAACAGCAAGTTATCAAAAGGATTTAGAGCCGCTGCCGGATCTTCTGCTTGTAAGAGCTGTAATTCTTCATAAAGATAAGGATGGCAACGCATTGAACCCTGACCGAAAATCATCAGGGAACGACTAAGAATATTGGCGCCTTCAACCGTAATGGAGACTGGAATTGCCTGATAATAAGGCGCCAGAAAGTTACGCGGACCCATCTGAATGGCGCGGCCACCGACCACATCCATACCGTGATTGACCACTTTACGCATGCCTTCTGTCGCATAATATTTGGCAATCGCTGTCATTACGGCAGGCTTGCCGCCCTGATTCAGACCACAGGTGACCAGATAACGGAAAGCCTCCAGCATATAGGTATCACTGGCGATTTCACTGGTGGCTTCCTGAACACCCTCAAACTTACCAACTGAAATTTTGAACTGCTGACGGATGCGAGAGAAAGCGCCGACATTTAAATAAGTCATTTCTGAAGTAGAAGTAGACAGCGCTGGTAGGGAAATACCACGACCAACCGCCAGACATTCCATTAGCATGCGCCATCCTTTACCGGCATTTTTGACGCCACCAATAATCCAGTCCAGAGGAATAAACACATCTTTACCTTCAACCGTACCATTCATAAAGGGCGGTCCCGGGTTATGCCGTGGTCCCACTATTACGCCTTCATGACTGGCAGGAAGCAGGGCACAGGTAATACCGTATTCAGTCTGTTCACCCAAGAGATGATCGGGGTCATACATTTTAAAGGCCAGGCCTACTACTGTCGCAATTGGAGCTAACGTAATCCAGCGTTTGGAAAAATTCATTCTCAGGCCTAAGACTTCCTGACCTTCAAACTGGCCATAGCAGACCACGCCCGTATCAGGAATCGCACCGGCATCCGAACCGGCCTCTGGACTGGTCAAACCGAAACAGGGAATTTCTTCACCACGCGCCAGACCCGGCAGATAACGGTTTTTCTGTTCTTCGGTACCGTAATGCAGCAACAGCTCACCCGGTCCGAGCGAATTCGGCACCATACAACTCACAGCTGTGGTCAGAGAACGCGAAGCAATCTTGCTCATCACCCGACTTTGGGCAAAGGAGCTAAAGGCACGACCGCCGTATTCTTTGGGAATAATCAGGCCCAAGAAACCATGTTCCTTAATATATTGCCAGACATGATCAGGCAGCGCTTTCTGCTCATGGATTTCCCATTCATCCAGCATGCTGCACAAGGTCTCAACCTCATTGTCCAGAAAAGCCTGTTCTTCTAGCGAGAGTTTTGGATAAGGATAGCTATTAAAGGTTTCCCAGTTCGGTGCACCCATAAACAGTTCTTCTTCCCACCAGCTGGTTCCGGAGTCCAGTGCTTCACGCTCTGTCGGACTGATGCTCGGCATGGCATCAGCCAGCGCTTTATAGGCCGGTCTGGAAATAAACGACATGCGCAGAGGCTCGATTATCACCACGAGGCTGATCAGGATGAGCGGGATACCAAGAATCAGTGACCACGGACTAAGAAAGGCACAGACCACTGACACGACCATCAGCACGATTGCACCCGCACTACGCGAGAGCTGAAAATAGAAAACTGCCCATAAACTCAGTAATAGCAGTAGCACAGCGAAAATAAATGACATTGTTATATTTCTCCAGATTTATACAACACTGGCTTTGTCTGGATTTCTCGGATATTTCACCACCGTTCATTCATTTTTAGTCGTTCGAGAATCAGACAGGTTTAGCATTGGATTTGTGAGAATGATCTTTTTAAATATGGCAACGATATGTTTAAGTCTTGCATCTATTTTTGAGATTGTTTGAAAAATGCTCAGTCTTCAAGTGAGAACGCGCAAAGAAATGTGAAGATAAGTAATGACTTAATCTTATCTAAAATAAAAAATGGCGTTTAACGCTGAGTAGAATTTCAATTATGGATATTAAAAAGCCCTCTACTTGAGAGGGCTTTTATTTCATTTATTTAAACAGGATTAAGCTTCAATGGCCTGAACTGCAATTTTTTTGGCAGGGTCAACTTTACGGCGCACTGCTGGAACTGGTTCGCCGTAGTATTGGCGGTCGGCAAAGTAGCTTGAACGAACCATTGGTGCTGCCCAGATATTGCGGAAGCCCAGTTTTTGGCCATGTTCGGTATAACGCTCGAATTCTTCAGGTGTTACAAAGCGGTCAATCGCTGCATGTTCTTTTGAAGGCTGCAAATACTGACCAATCGTCACATAATCTACGCCATGCGCATGCAGATCATCAAGCAGGGCCAGCACTTCTTCTTCAGTTTCACCAATACCGACCATCAGACCACATTTGGTTGGTACGTCCGGGCAGTATTCTTTAAACATTTTCAGCAGGTTTAAAGAGTGCTGATAGTCAGAACCTGGACGCATGGCTTTATATAAACGCGGTACAGTTTCGATATTGTGGTTAAATACATCTGGCGGACATTCAGTCATGATGCGCAGCGCGATATCCATACGGCCACGGAAATCTGGTACCAGAATTTCGAGTAAGGTATTCGGACTTAAGGCACGTGCTTCTTTAATGCAATCGACAAAATGCTGTGCACCACCATCCAGTAAATCATCACGGTCTACCGAAGTGATTACCGCATATTTCAAACCCAGGTTGGCAATGGTTTCTGCCATATGACGCGGTTCATCTGCATCGAGTGCATTTGGACGGCCGTGTGCCACATCACAGAATGGACAGCGACGGGTACAGATATCGCCCATAATCATGAAAGTCGCAGTACCGCCACCAAAACATTCAGGCAGGTTTGGACAGGCGGCTTCTTCGCACACCGTATGTAATTTTTGCTGACGTAGTGTGGTTTTAATGCGTTGAACTTCTTCAGGTGCCGCCATTTTTACCCGGATCCAGTCCGGCTTGCGTGGCGTTTCAACCGTAGGAACAACTTTTACAGGAATGCGGGCAACTTTTTCCGCACCGCGAAGTTTGACGCCCTGTTCAGGTTTACGGTTTTCAGACATATTCAACTTTTCCACTGTTTTTGAAGGGGGAGATACTCAAAGATAGCGCAGTTATTATAACGAACTTCGTTCTAAATAGGGCAAAAAGGGGTATTCATTTAAAAAATGTTCTTATCAAGCAATATATGTGAGTTAAATACACCAAATCAACAGGATTTACGTCATAATAAGCAGGTAGATTAAAGTGAATTTTTTAATTTTGAGGAGCGTTGAATGCCACGTAAAAAAGAGGTCGTTAGTGGGACTTTCGTTAAATATGATGCGGTAGTTCTAGGTTCGGGCCCTGCGGGCGAAGGCGCGGCAATGAAACTTGCCAAATCTGGTAAGCGTGTTGCAATCGTTGAGATGCGTGAACAGCTGGGTGGCAACTGTACCCATGTCGGTACGATTCCAAGTAAAGCATTGCGTCAAACAGTATCCAGTATTATCCGTTATCAACGTGATCCACTGTTTCAAAAAGTCGGGGACTGGAAGCAGTTCACCATGAAGCAAGTGTTGCGTCATGCACATAAAGTTATTCAACAACAAGTAGATACACATTCACGTTTCTACGACCGCAATAAAATTGATATTTATCATGGTCGTGCCTATATTCAGGATCAAAATACCATTTTTGTATTTAACCCAGACGGCATTAAAGAAACGCTGATGTTCAAGCAACTGGTCATTGCCAGCGGCTCGCGTCCATATCGTCCAGACATTCTTGATTTTAATCATCCACGTGTATTTGATTCAGACAAAATTCTGGATCTGGACTATTCCATCCAGAAAATCATTATTTATGGTGCAGGTGTAATCGGTTGTGAATATGCCTCGATCTTTATTGGTCTAGGACATAAAGTCGACTTGATCAACACCCAACACAAACTTTTAAGCTATCTGGATGATGAAATTTCTGATGCACTGTCTTATCACTTGCGTGAACAGGGTGTATTGATTCGTCATAATGAACAGATCGACTTTTTAGAAACATTTGATGACCATGTGGTGATGCACACGCAAAGCGGCAAGAAAATTAAAGCCGATGCAATTTTGTGGTGTAATGGCCGTTCAGGCAATACCGATGGTCTAGGCCTTGAAAATGTCGGCCTGAAACCGAACAGCCGTGGTCAATTGACTGTGAATGATCAATATCAGACCGAAGTAGAAAATATCTACGCTGCCGGTGATGTGATCGGTTGGCCTTCGCTAGCCTCTGCTGCTTATGACCAAGGTCGTTGCGCAGGTGCCAACATGAGCGGCGAGAAAGACGTTGCACCGGTGACTGATATTCCAACCGGGATTTATACCATTCCTGAGATTTCTTCGATTGGTAAAACTGAACAGCAGCTGACTGAAGAAAAGATTCCGTATGAAGTCGGTCAGGCATCATTCCGTCATTTGGCACGTGCACAGATTACCGGTGATACTATGGGCGAATTAAAGATTCTGTTCCATCGTGAAACGCTGGAAGTTTTGGGGGTACATTGCTTCGGTAATAATGCCTCTGAAATTATCCATATTGGTCAGGCAGTTATGAACAGCCCGAACAATACGATCAAGTACTTTGTAGAAACCACGTTTAACTATCCGACCATGGCGGAAGCGTATCGTGTAGCAACGCTGAATGGTATGAACCGTTTATTCTAANNTTTTTAAGCCGCCATTTTTCGGCATTCTTCAGCACAGCGGCGGCATGCTTCGGCACATTGCTGACAATGTTCATCTTCATGATGACCACATTCTTCTGCACAGTAGTCACATGCTTTGGCGCAAAGTTCACATATCTCATGCATGAATGGAGACTGCTTTTGTTCCATACGGGCACACAGCTGACAGATATCTGCACAATCCAGACAGCGCTGGATACATTCCCGCATCATGTCTAAATCTTCTTCTTTAAGACAGGCACTGGCACAGTTAGCGCATGCCAGGGAACAGTTCATACAGGTTTGAACACAATCTGAAAATTGAAGCTGATTCATTGTCGTTTCCTCTTTCCATAGGTTTATTGCTGATTTTCTAATACGCTAAGCAGAAAAAGGAAAATACACTAGGCAGATTAGGTGAGGAAAAGTAAACAGGCACTTTGTTTTGTTAAAGGATTTACTTCCATATTTATATTCAGAACCAAGAATGTTGATTGTTTGAAAAAATAAAAAACCATTGAGGCGGTCAAAGTCTCAATGGTACAGGATTTAAATATGAGTCATTATTATCGAAGGTTGTAATGTCCTTTCTTATTATTCGGATTTTCTGGTTTTTAAAATGGGCGGCTACCGGCCAGACTGATGCGTTTCAATAAACGGCGCTGATCCGCCGGGAATGGACGGCGGGAGTGCAGAGTCACCTGATTGTCCCAGAACACGATATCGCCAACTTCCCAGTGATGTTCATAAGCGAACTCAGGTTTTGAAATATGCTCACGTAATTTTTCGATCAGTTGACTGCCAGCCTGATCATCATAATTGACCAGCTCGACTTCGGTATGTGTGTTTAGCCAAAGCGCTTTACGGCCGGATTCAGGATGAGTGCGCACCAGTGGATGTGGATAGGCATGACTTAATATGGGCTGATCTTTAAAGCGATACAGCGGACTATTACCGTAACCTTGATCAACAGCCTGATCTTTAGTTTTTTGATGGCGCACAAAAGGGTTATAAGTAATCAGTTGCAGCTGATCGATCTCTACCTTGGTTGCTTCATCGAGTGCATCATAAGCTTTAATGGTATTGATCCAGCTGGTCTGTCCGCCGTCCTGAGGCAGTTCAATGGCATACAGAAGGGAGCCAAAAGAAGGTAGGGGCGTCCATTGATGATCGGCATGTGGAGTCAGTTCACCATGCCCGGTGTAATCTCCCTGACCAACAGCATTGGAAACCGGCACGACATCGGGTGGAACACTGCTATCGGACTGCGCAGCCAGTACCGGTGTATCTGCACCGGGACGGAAAATGGAACCGAAATAAGTTGAAAACGCCAGATACTGTAAATCATCCAGACTTTGCTGTTTGAAGATCAAAATCAGATGCTCGGCCAGAGCCTGTTTTAATTTTAGAATGGTTTCGGATGACTGGGCTTTACGGGCATCGAGACCATAGACCACTGCGCCTAAGGCCTGACCGGTTTGCGGTACAATCTTGATTTCATCCGGATGTTGCAATTGATCTGGCTGATGCCAGCGTGGAGCATCATGAATGGCTTGTGAAAGTTGGGTTAAGCTGGTCATTATCAAGTCTCAGAATTTTCTTGTTGATGAGAATCTAAGAAAATTCCGAACTGAAATAAAATCAAAAGAAATGATAAGTTTATGAATAATCTAATATTTTTACTATTTAGTTGATTTTAAAACATTTAACTTATCGTGCGATGGATTGCGCATTTTATGCTGAGGATATTTTCAGCAGTTTAATGTGCGCAAAAAGCCTGATTAAAATACTCAAACAAATGAGGTGTTTGAAACCACAGTCCAATCGACAAAGCCAGTAAAAGCAGGATTGCCACAGCAATCGAGAGTTTGAGTTTCAACAGAGAATCAGTCATGGACGATTTGCTCCTCATTGACCCAGAAATGCACCAGTACGCCAAAAATGCTGAGGACAATTGATAGCATCCACACCGCATTATAATTGCCGCTTAAATCATGGTTGACTCCACCGAGCCAGCCACCGAAAAACGAGCCAACCTGATGGGTAAAGAACACGATGCCACTGAGCATGGTCAGATATTTCACCCCGAACATATTCGCTACAATGCCATTGGTCAGCGGAACGGTCGATAACCAGAGTAATCCCATAATGACACCAAAGCTATAGACTGTCCATGTACTCAAAGGCAGTATGAGAAAGGCAATAATCGCAATTCCACGCAAGGCATATAATCCCATTAGCAGATGCGGTTTGGAATATTTGCCACCGAGCCAGCCGGCGGTATAGGTACCTACCACATTAAACAGACCCACTAAGGCTAAGAAAATCGTACCGGTTGTGGCATTAAAACCATGATCAATCAGATAGCCCGGAAGGTGGATGCCAATAAAAACGACCTGAAAACCACAAACAAAAAAGCCCATGGCCAGAAACCAAAAGGGTTTATGATTTTTCACCACCACCAGAATCTGTTTAAAACTGAGTGAGACTTTAGTGGGGGTAGCGGCCGCGTTGGGATTAACATATATCGGTGCTTTCAGCATCCAGGCCAATGGCACAATCAATGCAATTAAAATGGCACTGACCACCAGCGCCGCTGACCAGCCGACATTCTGTAATAGCAACAGGGTTGAAGGCAGCATGATAAACTGACCAAAAGATCCGGCCGCACTGGCAATACCCATCGCCAAACTGCGCTTTTCTGGTGGGGCAGCACGTCCAACTGCAGACAATAACACCGGAAATGACGTAGCTGACAGGGCGAGACCCAGAATCAGGCCGACACTCAGATTAAGCAATAATCCGGTCGAGCTAACTGCCATCAAGAGTAGACCGATTGCATATAAGGCGCCGCCTACAGCTACCACAATCTTGCTGCCATATTTATCGGCAAATGCCCCGGTAATCGGCTGAACTGCACCCCAGATCAGGTTTTGCATGGCAATAGCCAGGCTAAAAACATTATGACCCCAACCGAATTCTTCGCTCATCGGTACCAGATACAGGCCAAAGGCATGACGTACACCCAGTGACAGTGCCAAAATGATGGCGGAGCCAATCAGCATAAAAATAAGAGCTTTGGAAAATTGACTGTCAGCCATACGTCATTCATGCCTATAAATTTGATATGTATAGTATTCGATTCAAGCAATAGAGGCGATTAAATAAATATTGATCAAAAGATAAATTTTTTTTATTAATATATTAAGCCTAAAAAAACGGCCGAAGCCGTTTTAATTAAAAATCGGATATTGAGCTTAGAAACGCATCCCGATCCCGGCATAGGCCAGAATTGGATTCACTTCGATATCGGCTTTAGAGCGAATCAGCTCACCTAAACTTGCATCTGTCACCGTAATTGTCGTGTCATTTTTCAGATGTGCATAAGAGACTGAACCGACTGCAAACCAAGTGTCATTAAAGTCATAGCTAAAGCCGACCGTGGCCACAGGCGCGAAAGCATCAGAGGCTTCAAGCTTTACTTTTGGATCGGCTTCACTTAGCTTACCTTCAAGGGAAGCACCAGCATTGCCTTGTTTAATATTGGCAATCATATGTCCTGCAGCAATCAGGTCCTGCTCGGTACGTGAGTTAATTTCCAGTTCATTGAAATAGGCATACATCACACCTAAGCCGACATAAGGCCGGAATTTATTCACTCCGGTTTTACCAAAGTGATACTGGAATTCAAAGGCAGGTGTCCAGGCGCGGGCAGAGGCAGCCGGACCATAGGCTTCCAGATCAGTAATCTCGATATCTTTCTTCAGTATAATATCGATAGGAAGTTCAATATTGCCCAGAGTAGGGGTTGCTGTTCCCGAGAACGGTGCATAGATTTTACCTTTACCTTGCAGATCAACCTTGGGTGGAATGCCGGCTTTCATTTCAAAAGAAATATTATCGGTAAAATAGTAATTGGTCATAATGCCTAAAGTGGTGACATCATCCGCTGTCAGACCGGTACCTGGATTATCCCATTCAGACAGACCATTGATTTGAGTGGTTCCACTGATATTCGCTGGTAATGTACCTCCAGTGAAGAAACCAATCCCTTCTAATAATCCTTTCACTGTTCTCTGATCGACAGAAGGATCAAGATTATTGACGACCGTATCAACATTGATAGCGCCGTTTCTATAACTTTTACCGTTTTCGACAGCAGTATTCACTTTAAATGGTTGGGCCTTGCCTTGCGGCATCACATGCAATGCACCGACTGATACCGAAAAGCGCTTAAAGCCATCTCCATCTTGCAAGCTAAAATAAGGGGAATCTGCATGCGCGACCATAGGTAAAGTGGCTAGGCCTGCCATACATGCCAGCAATGTTTTCATTGATTTGGAACTCCATGTCCAGTTTGTTTATTCGTTTTTCTAGTTAACTAATTATGTGAATTGCCTTAAAAAAATCAGTTATAGAACAATAGATCAAAAGTTAAGCGAGGGTTGAGATTGGTAACTTCTGTATATTTTTTGTTGATATCTCTTGAGTTTTGAGAAATGCATAGTGTGTAAAAATCATTATTTTTACCTGACTAGCTTAAGTATAAAAGTGAAGAAAATTTACTCTTGAGAGCGTTAAAATTTCAATCCTATGAATTTTTATCATGGAAGATATAGAGAAGAGTTTAGGTAAATTTTAGGCTGCATTGATTCAAGCATTTACCATCACGGGATCATTTTTTATTTTTCAAAAACAAAAGCATATGAATTTATCCAAGATCCTGCTACCCAGTCGACTGAGTTTTTTTGTACAATAGCTGCATATATTATTGAGTGAATCACATGAGCACCCAAACTCCTCCCAAAAGAAAGCCCCTGGTTAATTTACCTTTCCCGATCAAACAGGCAGAGCAAAATGCTGCAGAAGAAGTTCTGGAAGATTTAAGACCAAGACCACAGCGTTATGCTGACCGTACCTGGATGCCACCACGTGGCACTCGCCGTTCAATGGGCAAACGCTAATTGATCAGACTCAAAAAGCTATGATAAATCATGGCTTTTTTTATGGAATTTTTTAGGGGGTTAGTGATCAATATTTGATTTAATTTTCGAACAAAAAGAAATTAAAACTCAGATTTATCCAAATTCTTTTCAATTTTATTCTTAATAAAGCAAACGAAATATTTAAGCTCTCTAAATGCCAATCAAAATTAAATCCAGACCTGATTGATTTCATATTGGACATTTTTAGCCGCTCAAAAAAAAGCCAATTCAAACATTGGCTTTTTTTTGAAAGATATGTTGATAGCACTAACGAATGCTTTTACGCGCTTTATTTTCCGGTTTCGGTGGCGCGATTTCTCGCTCGCCTTGCCAGACATCAATAAAATCTTTCTCGTTAATATTATAAAGTTCCAGTAGCGCTAAAATCACGCCTCCAAACAGCATGGCACCTTCTGAATGGCTCTGAAAGTCGACCAGCTTGGTATTTAGGTTGTGCAGGATATCTTCAATTTCAAAGACACGTTCCCGCCCATTGCTGTCGGTCGGATAGATCTGGGTATTTAAAATAATTCTCGCCAGGCTTTTTTCATTTTCGGTCAAAGGCAGTTCTTCAATCAACTCATCACTGGCCGGAGTTAAAATGACCGAATCACGGAATATGGTGTGTAAAAAATTTGCGCTTAATTTTGGCAGCGGCTTTTCGACAAAAGGACGGAAAGATTGCGGGAAAATGACATTGCGTGAGATGCCTTTAAACATCGGTGCAATTTCCTCGACCTTATAACCTGCGATCCCACAGCCCAAGGAAGTAATAAAATATTTATTTTTAGGATGATTTTTGGTGTAAATCTTAAAGTCATCAATATAGTGCTGGATTTGTGAGAGCGGCATTTGTTGCAAATGCTCGTTCATGGTGGGAATGGCATAGCTCTGACCCGCCCAGCCACGACCCACGCCCATGACTGCACCAAAATGCTCAAGTGCCGTTCTGGCTGCTCCACCACCGTGTTGTCCAGCCAAGTTGCTGCCAAAAACAAAAACCGTATTTTTCGGAAGGGATTTAACAATACTTTCATCGTGATAGTGGTAAGTCATAATTGTCGATTCTAGGCCATCCTGATCTTCATGTTGCCTTTGAAATGAAAAGGGGTCAAGGCAAAATTGTGCCGGACTAGCCAAACAGATAGAGTATTTCACCCATAAGCCAAAACAGGATACCGAGTACGCCCAAATAAAGCTGCTGGCTGAAAATGATTAGTTTGTTCTGTATTTATTCCCTTTGTAACTGTATATTTTATTAATGATTTTTCAAAGCAGATAGCGATTAAAGCGCTAACAAATAATGAATAGTAATATTGTTTTATTTTACCAAACAGAAACCTAAGCAGGGATTGAGTAATTCCAATTTACCCTCATAATAAATCAAATCTATATCCGCAGCGAAGTCAGCGAAAGCTATGAGTGATAAAAAGCCCTTTGAATTAGTGACCAGTTATCAACCAGCAGGCGATCAGCCACAGGCCATTGCAAAGCTGGTCAAAGGCATTGAACAGGGTTTTCATGATCAGCTTTTACTGGGGGTAACAGGCTCTGGTAAGACCTATACCATGGCCAATGTCATTGCCCAGACCCAGCGTCCGACCATAGTCATGGCACATAACAAAACCTTGGCTGCGCAGCTTTACGGCGAATTTAAAGCGTTTTTCCCGAATAACGCCGTTGAGTATTTTGTCAGTTATTATGATTATTATCAGCCAGAAGCCTATGTTCCATCTTCAGATACTTTTATCGAGAAAGATGCTGCAATTAATGACCATATTGACCAGATGCGCCTTTCCGCGACCCGTTCACTCTTAGAGCGACGTGATGCGATTATTGTCGCATCGGTGTCTGCCATTTATGGTTTGGGTGATCCGAATGCCTATATGAGCATGTTGCTGCATGTGGTGGAAGGTGACTGCATTGGCCGTGATGATATTATTCGCCGTCTGGTCGAGATGCAGTATTCGCGTAACGAACTGGAATTTCTGCGTGGTACTTATCGTATTCGCGGCGAAATTATTGATATTTTCCCGGCAGAATCGGATCAGGATGCGATCCGGATTGAACTGTTTGATGATGAAGTTGACTCCATTCGCTGGTTTGATCCGCTGACCGGGAAAATGGTTCGTAAAGTGCCTCGCGTCACTATTTATCCTAAAAGCCATTATGTTACGCCGAAAGACAATTTATCCCGTGCGATTGAAACCATCCGAGACGAACTCAAAGAGCGACTGGTGTTCTTCCGTGAAAATGACAAGCTGCTGGAAGCGCAGCGCATCGAGCAGCGCACACGCTATGATCTGGAAATGATGCAGCAGTTGGGTTATACCAACGGCATTGAAAACTATTCTCGACATTTATCTGGCCGTCCTGCGGGTGAAGCGCCACCGACCTTGTTCGATTATATTCCGGATGATGCCTTGCTGATTATTGATGAATCGCATGTGACGGTGCCGCAGATTGGTGCCATGTATAAGGGCGACCGTTCGCGTAAAGAAAATCTGGTGAATTACGGATTCCGTTTGCCAAGCGCGCTGGATAACCGGCCGATGAAATTTGAGGAATGGGAACGTATTGTACCGACGACCGTTTATGTCAGCGCAACGCCCGCACGTTACGAGCTGGAAAAGTCCCAGCAGATTGTCGAGCAGGTGGTACGTCCGACTGGTCTGATCGATCCGGAAATTGAAATTCGTCCAGTTCTGACGCAGGTCGATGATGTGCTTTCAGAAATTAATCTACGTAAAGATATTAATGAGCGGGTGCTGGTTACGACCTTGACTAAGCGTATGGCCGAAGATTTAACTTCTTATTTGAAAGAGTATGGGATTAAGGTTGCTTATTTACACTCGGATATCGATACCGTCGAGCGGGTCAAAATCATTCATGAACTGCGTACTGGGGTGCATGATGTACTGGTCGGGATTAACCTGCTGCGTGAAGGGCTGGATATGCCGGAAGTGTCACTGGTTGCTATTCTGGATGCGGATAAAGAAGGTTTCCTGCGTTCCGAGCGCTCTCTCATTCAGACCATTGGCCGCGCTGCGCGTAACCTGAAAGGTAAGGCGATTCTGTATGCAGACCGAATCACTGATTCGATGCAGAAAGCCATTGATGAGACAGATCGTCGTCGTGCCAAGCAGATTCAATTTAATGAAGAACATGGCATTACGCCGCGCAGTGCAGTGCGTCAGGTGATCAAGGAAATTGATACCGGTGAAGTATTGGATGATGATTCAATTGAATTGAAAGCCTCGGATCAGGCACGTGCGATCAGTGCCGATGAGCGGCATATCATGGCAGATCCGAAAATGTTTGCGAAACACATTAACAAGCTTGAAAAGGAAATGCTGAAAGCTTCCAAAGAGCTTCAGTTTGAGCAGGCTGCGCGTATGCGTGATGAAATTGTGCGTTTAAAAGCCCAGATGTTTGATTGATTGTTGTTGCATTAAATCTTATTTAAATGACGTAAAATCAATCACAAAGAAAACATAATGTAACAAATTTAGGAATTGGATAAAGCTATTGTATGAACAGAAATTTTTAAATAAATATTTTGTGAACATGCAATAGGTATCTTTATGACAACTCAAAAATTTTCACGTACTGGATTAAAGCTGGCAAAAATTGCGGTGGGTAGTGCGGTTCTTCTTGGTTTGGGCGCCGCTACCATGGCTTATGCGAAAGACGAGCCATTACCGACCATTGAGAAAGTTGAACTGGACCGTTATCTGGGAACATGGTACGAAGTGGCACGCAAACCTTTGTATTTTCAAAACAAGTGTGATCGCGATGTCACAGCGACCTATACTTTAAATGAAAATGGCAATATCGTGGTGGATAACCGCTGCATTAAAAAAGATGGTGGACAAACCCAGTCATTGGGCGAGGCATTTGTGCAAAATCCACCGCAGAATACCAAGTTAAAAGTCAGTTTCTTACCAGACTTTATTCGTTGGATTCCGGTCGCTCGTGGCGATTATTGGGTCTTAAAACTGGATGAAAATTATCAAACTGTTCTGGTCGGTGAGCCAAAACGTAAATATATGTGGATACTCTCACGTGATCCGCAATTGGATAAAAATGTGGTGAATGAATATTTACGATATGCACAGTCGGTGGGCTATGACCTGAGTGATGTAATTCATACCAAACAAACTCAAAGATAAAAATATCGTCTTAATGGAAACCATGCTATGGCATGGTTTTTTATTTTATGTGTCAAAAGACAATCTAAAATCGAGAGATAGCTACATTTTAAATGGATGAAGTATTAAGCTTTCTATTGTACTAATCGTTATAATGCCGGCGAATGAAATTAGAGTTTAACTATGTATAAAGGCATCGCGTTATCTGTCTTGGCCTCTGTGGTTTTTGGAGTGCTGTATGTATTTACGCCTTTTTTACAGCCTTTAGATAGTGAACAGACCTTTGCATGGCGCATGCTGGCGACCTTACCATTCCTCACAGCCTTTATGTGGTGGTCGGGTGATCTGAAACATATCAGCAGTATTTTTAAACGGGTGTTGCAACAGCCTTCATTCTTGATCTGGTTGCTGATCAGTTCACTGTTGTGTACCACGCAATTGTGGTTATTTCTATGGGGACCTATCAATGGCCGTGGCCTCGAAGTCTCGCTCGGTTATTTTCTGCTACCTCTGGTGATGGTGCTGGTCGGCTGTGTGCTTTATAAAGAAAAATTGTCATCTTTCCAGATGGTCGCCGTTGCTCTGGCAATGTTGGGGGTAGGGCATGAAATCTGGCGGATCGGTTCAATCGCATGGGAAACGGTCTATGTCGCTTTAGCTTATCCACTTTATTTCTTTATGCGGCGTAAATTCGCGACCGATCATCTTGGTGGATTCTGGTGGGATCTATTTCTGATTTTGCCTGTGGCATTTTATTTGGGCTTTATCTATAGCGATTCTATGTCGCTTATGTTGAGTCATTCTCATTTGATCCTGGCAGTTCTTGGATTGGGCTTTTTAAGTGCGCTCGGTTTAGGTAGCTATATTTTGGCTAGCCGATATTTACCCTTTGTCATCTTTGGGCTGTTGAGTTATCTGGAGCCGGTACTGCTTGCTTTTGCCTCGATGGCACTGGGTGAGCGTGTGGAATCAGGTGAATGGCTGACCTATATTCCAATCTGGTTGGCTGTTTTACTGTTGATTGTGGAAGGAATATTGCATTTAAAACAGCAGCAGCTGAAAAAAAATGAGCTGGCAAATAAAGCTGCACAGCTAGAAAAAATCAGAAAAAATAATGAATAATGTGGTTTGCATAAGCATTATATTCGTCAGACAATATTGACCTGATTATTTTTAAAATCATCTACCATTTTGTTTAAAATAATGTTTTCGATATATTAAGGGGATAAACATGTCACAGATTGCGATTCCATATCAGTTACGTGCACGTTTATCACAACTGGAACCAAGTCTGGATTTAAATTGGGAGCGAGAGCTTCGTACTATTCTGGCAGAAGTTTCACCAGAATTAAAAGAAAGTATTAATTTTCAGATTTTAAAGCCCAAGAAAATTCTTTGGGATCAGGAAATGGATCAATACCGCTATCAGGCTCAACATTCGGTAGAACGTCTTAGCCAAAAATTTCTCAATGACCGGATGCGTTACTATGCTAGTACCTTTGGCTTGTCACTGAAAAGTTTGCAGGGTTTGAATGATAGCTTGCAAATTGTGGACTACTTAGAAAACGTCCTGGAACAAATCGATAAAATTGACGTCAATGAAAATTTTCAGATGCAGCGTGAAAAGCTGGAACTGCGTCGTACATTTTTATTAAATGCTGCTGAAATTATTCGTGGTCTTCGCTTACAACCGGTTGAGGGGGTGCGTCAGCTCACTGAACAGCAAATCAAATGCTTTATTATTGAAGTTTTTATCAAGCAGCAATTGTTGGGTTATTGGTATAAGCCGCTATTAAAAAAACAGACTGCAGAAATGACGCATCCACTTTTCCGTTATTTCCTGATTAAAGAGCAGCAGATTCGTCATTTTGATATTGTCCGTACCTCGCAATTTCTATTTATCGTTGCGCCGGTGATGGATGTGCAGCAAAACCCGTATTCTATTCGTCGTTTCCTGATTGAAGAAAAAGGTGTACTTGAAGATCAGGTTTATCTGAATATCCTGATTCTGGAGCTGCAGGATGACATGGATGAAGTGGTGGTAGAAACCCTGAAATCGCAAATGCAGCGAATGGTGACTTTACAGAGTCAGATTCATTTGGATGTAATCGACATTGTAAATACACTGGAACAGGTGTCTGAACAGAAGTTATTACCTTTACTGGTTGAGCCCATTCAAGTCGTAGAGAAAAATGCCGATGTGGTGGCACAACGTCACCTGAAGCAGTTTGAAGAAATTATGACGCGTGAATTGCTTTTGCCGATGCGGGATGCCATTCGTGATCATTTGTCGCATCTTGAAGAGTTTGATTATCTGTATCTGCATGTCCATAAAATATTTACAGAAATTCTGGCCTATTACCGCGATTTCAAGTCCCAGCCGGGTTTCATGTTTAATCAGTACATCCAGAATTTTGAATATAAACTGCTGGCTTTTATCCGTTTACTGGAAAAGCGTAAAGCGGAAACCTTTACTCCTACCCACCGTAATGAATGGCAAGTCATGCATCAGCGTTCACAGCAGGCTGTTCTGGATATTCAAAATACGATTTCTGAAAATGTACAGCAATACCGGGATCTGAAAAAATATATTAATACACTGCAGCGGCAAAAAGTGGATGAAGAGAAAAAATCCGTATTTAAAAAGTTGTGGCGTAAAAATAATTTCGATGAGGCGATTGATACCGCGCTCAATCAATTGCAGCAGTTAAAGCGTAGTATGTTTCTGGAAATTATTCAGGTGCCAAGAACACATGAAAACTGTAGCGTATTTCTGGAATTTGAAAGTTTGCAGCATTTACAGCAGGTTGATCGCCACTATGCTTTTCCCTCTGGGGACAATGGCCTGACCCGTTTACCTTTGCTCATTCATTTGCCCGAAACTTATGATGATTTTGATGTAGAAAACTTCAATGCCTCCATGAGTCTGGACATGAATTTTTCAGCAGGGAGTAGAATCCAGCCTGAACAGGGCGGGACGCTAAATTTTGAACTTTAGATTTGTTTGAATAAACAACATTTAACAAATTTGTGCCAGGTACTGAAAAATAGTGCTCTTTAGAGTTTTCGGATGCAAAATCATTCAGCTAATTACAACTATTTTTGAAATTTATAGTGAATATACGTTAAAAACCACCCGTCTCAACGAGCTTTTGATTCAAACTTGCGGCCAATTCCATTACAATTGTCGGGTTTAGAAATTTATGCTTAGATTTACAATTAATTAGAGGACGTATCTGTGAGCAAAGACACTATTGTTGCCCTCCATGCAGAACACCAAGGTCGCTGGAAAAACCGTGAAGAACTTGCGGAACGTATGATTGCCCTTGTTGGCCAGTTATATCGTGAAAAAAATATTGTAGCTACAGTTTATGGTCGCTCTTTAATTAACCGTTCTGTGATTCAGATTTTGAAAGCACACCGCCGTACTCGCGTACTGGACGTTGAACTTTCTGTAGTTGATACTTTCCCAATTCTTGAAGCATTGGTGAAAGTAGAAAACATCGGTTCTGCTGAAGTTGATCTGGGTAAACTTGCTGTTGAATTTAAAGAAAAAGGCGGCGACATCGATGCATTTGTTGCAGACGCTGTTAAATCGATCGAAGGCAATGCTGCTGCTGTAGAACATAAAGATGTGGTTCTTTATGGTTTCGGTCGTATTGGTCGTATCCTGGCGCGTTTGATGATTGGTCAATCAGGTCTGGGTCGTGGTCTTAGCCTGAAAGCAATCGTTGTTCGTAAATCATCTGATGGTGATTTGGAAAAACGTGCTTCTTTACTTCGTCGTGACTCTATTCACGGTCCATTTGCAGGCACAATTTCTGTAGATGAAGAAAACGAAGCAATCATTGCCAACGGTAACTTCATCAAAGTGATTTATGCTTCTAATCCTTCTGAAGTAGATTACACTGCATACGGTATCAACAATGCACTTGTGATCGACAACACGGGTAAATGGCGTGATGCTGAAGGCCTTGCTCAACACCTTAAATGCCCGGGCGCTGCTCGTGTGATTTTGACTGCACCTGGTAAAGGTGACATGAAGAACGTAGTTTACGGTGTAAACCAAGCGGATATCCTTGATGAAGATACGATCATCTCTGCTGCAAGCTGTACGACTAACGCGATTACACCTACACTGAAAGTATTGCATGACAAATACACAGTGTTGAATGGTCATGTTGAAACAGTTCACTCGTTCACGAACGACCAGAACTTGATCGACAACTACCATAAAGCTGACCGTCGTGGTCGTGCTGCAACATTGAACATGGTCATTACTGAAACTGGTGCAGCGAAAGCAGTAGCGAAAGCGCTTCCAGCTCTTCAAGGTAAATTGACAGGTAACTCTGTACGTGTACCTACACCAAACGTATCTCTTGCGATTCTTAACCTGACTTTAGGTCAAGATGTTGATCGTGATGAAGTGAACGAATACATTCGTCAGATTTCAATCGGTTCTAGCCTGCAAGGTCAAATCGGTTATACCAACTCGACTGAAGTGGTATCTTCTGACTTTATCGGTTCACGCACTGCAGGTGTATTTGACGCGCAAGCAACGATCACTTCAGGCAACCGTTTAACTGCTTATGTTTGGTACGATAACGAAGTGGGTTATAGCTGCCAGGTATTGCGTATTGCTGAACAAATGGGCGGCGTAAGCTATCCAAAAGTTCCTGCTGAAACTAATGCATAATTAGTATTTAGCTAAAAAAGAGCCTCATTTGAGGCTCTTTTTTTATGATTTTTTTATTTAAAGCAGACTTTTTAATCTAATAAGAATCGATAAATCTGCTTGCTGGCAAAATATTAATCTGATAACTTACAAAGAGTAAGTATATTAAAATGAGTAAGTAATAAAAAATATTGCGAGAAATAGTATGACAAATTATGCAATCAGCCCATTATTAGGTCAGGTTTTATCAACTGAATGTCCATCACGTGAAATATTGGAACACCTTGCCAATAAATGGTCGGTCTTGGTTTTGCGTTGTTTAAGTGAAGGGGTGCATCGTTTCAGTGAACTGAAACAGCGCATTGAAGGGGTAAGTGAAAAGATGTTGTCCCAGACTTTAAAAATGCTGGAGCAGGATGGTTTTATTCTCAGAACAGTTTATCCGGTGGTGCCGCCAAAAGTGGAATATCAATTGACGATTACCGGTTCACAAGCGGCTGAAAAAATCATGTATTTAATTGGCTGGATTGAAAAAAGTCTGCCAGATATTTTAGAACATAAACAAAATGTTATTAAATAGTTTTCATTAAATGGCAGGAATGCAGTGTTTGTGAAAATACAAAATTTGGACTTATCTTGGTTTATATAAAATACTGATTTTAAAAGGTGTCTGCATCAGAAAATCTTCTTGTGAACACGGCTTTTGAAAAATTTACTCCTCTATAAATTATTTTAAAAATCATTAAGAAATTCACAAAAAGAATTTCCAAAATAGGGGATAGTATTAGGGCAAAAGCGCTTGATTTCCTACCACTTCTTTTCCATCTTTTAAGCATTCTGTTTCTAAATCTATGCCTTAGATAGGTCAAATAGGCTTGGTGAGAAAACGACTAACTAAGATTTATGGGATTGCTGCATAATTCTATTCGAGAAATTCTTTAAAATATGGCAGAATATGGGGTTTTAAAGTTTTTAGAGGATTGGCAATATGCGCTTTGTTGATGAAGCAGTCATTACCGTAGAGGCTGGCGACGGTGGCAATGGCGTAGCCAGTTTTCGCCGTGAAAAATTCGTGCCATTTGGTGGTCCAGATGGTGGTGATGGTGGTCGTGGCGGCAGCATTTATATTCAGGCTGACGACGACACCAGTACGCTAGTTGATTATCGTTATACACGTAAATATCGTGCAGAACGAGCAAAAAATGGCCGTGGGGCGAACTGTGCTGGTCGTGGCGGTGAAGATACCGTATTAAAAGTTCCGGTAGGAACAACAATTGTAGATGTAGAGTCTGGTGACATTATTGGCGACTTGATCGAAGACGGTCAACGCGTGAAAGTTGCAGCAGGCGGTGATGGTGGTTTAGGTAATACCCACTTTAAATCATCGACCAACCGTTCACCACGTAAATGTACGCATGGTCAAAAAGGTGAATTCCGTGAAATCCGTCTAGAGCTTAAAGTTCTGGCAGATGTCGGCTTGCTAGGTATGCCAAATGCGGGTAAATCAACCTTCATTCGTGCAGTCTCGGCAGCAAAACCAAAAGTTGCAGATTATCCATTTACCACCATGGTGCCAAACCTGGGTGTGGTCGATGCCGATAGTCACCGTTCATTCGTGATGGCGGATATTCCGGGCCTGATCGAAGGCGCATCTGAAGGTGCAGGTCTTGGGATTCGCTTCCTGAAGCACTTGGCGCGTACCCGTATCTTGTTACACATCGTTGACGTACAGCCGATTGATGGCTCAGATCCGGCACATAATGCTAAAGCAATTATGAAAGAGTTAGAAAATTTCTCCCCAACGCTTTCAAAACTGCCGATCGTATTGGTGCTGAACAAAGTCGATCAGTTGGCTGAAGAAACACGTGAAGAATGGTGCACCCATATTCTTGAAGAATTGCAGTGGGAAGGCCCAGTTTTTGAGACTTCTGGCTTAACGGCTGAAGGCACCAAAGACGTAGTTTACTACCTGATGGATCAGATCGAAGAGCAACGTGAACGCGAAGCTGAAGATCAAGAATATGCAGCAGAAATGAAAGCATTCCGTGATCAGCTTGAAGCTGAAACACGTGAACAAACCATCGCTGCAAAAGAAGCGTATCGTGAGATGCGTCGTCAGCAACGTCTTGCCGGTATTCTGGGTGATGACGAAGATGATGAAGATGGCGATGATGATAGTGATGTGGAAGTGTACTACGTACGCTAATCTCTGAGAGAAGAGTCTGAGGACAAGATGATAGAAGTGGTAGATGGGCAACGTCAGCTCAAGGGTTGTAAACGAATCGTTGTTAAAATCGGATCATCTTTACTCACAGCAAACGGACAAGGTTTAGATTTAGATGCTATCTCGCATTGGGCGGGACAAATCGCAGATCTACACAATGCAGGACACGAGATTATTCTGGTGTCTTCCGGTGCTGTGGCTGAAGGTATGGTTCGAATGAAACTTGAGAATCGACCCACCGATCTACCCAGTCTTCAGGCTTGTGCTGCCATCGGTCAGATGGGCCTGATTCATACTTGGTCAAGCGTACTTGAGAAGCATCAGATTCGAACTGCGCAAGTATTGTTAACCCATGATGATCTGGCAGATCGTCGTCGCTACCTCAACTCATGTGATGCCTTGCAGAACCTGATTGATTGGCGCGTGATTCCGGTGATCAATGAAAATGACACGGTTTCGACTGACGAAATTCGCTTTGGTGACAACGACACGCTTGCGGCCATGGTCGCAGGTCAGGTTCATGCAGACCTTCTGATTATCTTAACGGATCAGGAAGGGATGTTTGACTCAGACCCACGGTCTAATCCAGATGCCAAACTGTTCCATACCGTACGTGCGATGGATGAAAGTCTGTTTGATATGGCCGGTGGAGGCGGTAAATTTGGTCGTGGTGGCATGCTGACCAAAGTTCGTGCTGCACGTCTGGCTGCAAAGTCGGGCTGTCCGACCTTAATTGCAAGTGGTGATAGTGATGGTGTTCTATCACGTCTAATGTCTGGCGAATTGTTAGGCACCTTATTTGTCACTGACAAAGACCGGATGACAGCGCATCAGCAATGGTTAGCGGCTCACTTGCAAACCGCAGGTCGTTTGGTGATTGATGATGGTGCAGTAAAAGCCATTAAAGACAATCATCGTAGCTTGTTGCCTGTAGGCGTCAAAGCTGTTGAAGGTCACTTCGAACGTGGTGATGTGGTGGAATGTGTTGATACACAAGGTCACCGGATTGCTGTAGGGCGTGTTAATTTCAGTTCGCGTTCAGCAGATATCGTTCGTGGTCTGGCATCGGATAAAGTACATCAGGTGTTAGGTGAAGCACGTTCACTAGAAATGATTCATCGCAATCATATGGCGATTTATTGAGTTATTCAGATTCAAGTTTAGAGATTCAAAAAGTCCCGCTTTCGAGCGGGATTTTTTATGACATTTTAATTATATTTATTTAATCCAGCCCATTCGAATTAAAGGCGAAAATAACCAATAATGAATACCCAAAATAAAGTTCATGATTTGATTCTCATATTTCCACCACAATGGTAATCCAGCTAAATTTACTGTTATTGCCATCAGAAACGCACCCAGCATATCAATCGGAAAATGCACACCGACATAAACACGCGACCACGCTACCAGCCAAGCTGTCCAGATTAGAATTCTTCCCAAGTCTCGCTGCGGTGAAAAATAATAGGCGAAGGCAATCCCGCTAAAAATACTCATATGGTTGCTGGGAAAAGAACCAGTCGACGCATGTTCAATCAGGGTGCGACCAACATCCATCACAAACGGGCGTGGGGTATTAAGGATCGCAGACAATATCTCGCTGATCGACAAGGTAATAGCTGTAAAAATAAATGCTTTGATAATCCCCATTTTTACTTGGTAACTACCACGGAACCAGGCAATAGAAAAAATCAGCAGAAAGAGATAAACCAGGTCATGCGCAATCAGGGAGGCATAGTTGATCATCCAGATTGAGGCTTGGTCGGGTACATTTAAGATATGAAACAGGTAAAGATTCAGTTGGTCAAGGGACATGAGCAGAGAGGACTGGAACAAATGTCCGTTACTCTAAACCGGTCAAACCTCAATTCCTACCTGAGTTTGTATGAATTTGTAGCCTCGGTTTTTAAAGAATATTCACATGATAAAAAACCACCCAAAAGGGTGGTTCTTAAAAGTGCGAATAATATAATGAAGTCTTATTTAAACTGAATCGCCCCATTCGCGCTGACCGTCATTTGCGATTCGCCCGCCGCAACTTCCTGCTCAGGAACCGCCATATCAGCCGATGCAGATTTCATCATGGCCATACGCGGTACTGGCTGTGGTGAATAGTTATTAGTATTCAGGTTTAAGTTCACCAGTTGATAACTCGGTTTGTTCCAGGTCTGGGTGAGTGCCTGTGCGCGTTGCTGGAAGTTTTTGGTGGCTTCAATCATCAGCTCGCTTTCAACTTTTTTACGCTTTTCGTCAGATACCTTGAAATTAATTGACTGGGTCTGGAAGTGCTGTTGTAATTCAGCAATCAATTGAGATGTCGCTTTAAAATCTTTTGATTCCAGACGAATCTGGGCACGACCACGCCATTCTTTTAATTTGCGGTTGTCATTGTCATAAATAGGGTAAGTACTTTGTGCCCCAGTCTCGATTTTCACAGTTGGATATTTGCGTGCTGTGGCGATCGCCTGATTCATCAGCTGGTTAATTTGAGTGGCTAGTTCAGCCGGCTGTTTGTTGGATTTTTCAATATAAAGCACAGCATGCATTTCATCATTTGAGATTTCACGGCTAGCCTCTGCTGAAAGATTAACAACATTATAATTCAGAGATTCAGCAGGAGCTGCAAATGCGCCTGTGGCGAGGGTGCTGGCAAGGATCAAACTGGTAAGTGCTAAGAGACGCATGAAATTGTCCTGTTTTTCTTAAAATTGGCCATCTAAGCCGTTGTTAAAATATTAAATCTCAATTGTGATCTTTTTACGAAATATTTGTNNTTAATAATTAAATACTTAATGAATAATTTTAAGATTGGTTACCTGAATGCCGCCTGCGCTACAAAAAACCATAAAAGAACACGCTTTTCTTTCTGCTGTCACACTGTAAGATGATGATTTAGGGGATGGATTAGCATGATATTTTTTTTCGATAAAGATTAGGACAAAATGTGACTGAAAGTTGTTTATTTTCCTGAAAAATTCGGTATCATCCGCCTCCTAGTTATTCGAATACAAAACTGCTAGCTAGAACCTTTATAAAGCGCCGAGTCAAAGGACCAAACGTCACCAGACTTATTTCTTTCACCCATATCAGAGATGGTAATTCGATATGAGCGTTACTTCTGTAAACCCTGCCACCAATTCCACAAACGAATACTACTTGACTCGCCAAAGTCAGATGGAATCGAATGTGCGTAGTTATCCACGTAAATTACCGTTAGCGATAGCGAAAGCACAAGGTTGCTGGGTTACCGATGTTGAAGGTACTGAGTACCTTGATTGTTTAGCTGGGGCAGGGACGTTGGCATTAGGCCATAATCATCCTGCAGTCATTCAAAGTATCCA
>DFCG01000123.1:0-1071 GCA_002367455.1 Acinetobacter sp. UBA3060
ATCTTTAAGCAAGTATTCAGCGTATTGTTTCGGATTCGCATACCAGTTAGCGTTATGACGTTTCACAACACCTAGGCGGATACCGATTGGATGAACCTTCTGACCCATATCAAACCCCTACCTTAACGGTGATGTGACAAGTACGCTTAGTAATACGATCTGCACGGCCTTTAGCACGTGGCATAATACGTTTCAGGCTCATGCCTTCATCAACGTAGATCGTAGAAACTTTAAGGTCGTCTACATCTAAACTGTTATTGTGTTCAGCGTTTGCAATCGCAGATTCCAACGCTTTCTTAACTAGAACTGCAGCTTTTTTGTTGCTGAAGTTAAGGATGTTAAGAGCGTGCGCAACAGATTTGCCGCGGATAAGATCTGCAACCAAACGAGCTTTTTGTGCCGAGATAGCGGCACCGCGTAATTTAGCAGTTACTTCCATCATAGCACCNNTGGTTACGGCCATTGTGTACAGAAATTGTTAAACCAACAAAATCCGGGAGGATCATCGAACGACGCGACCAAGTTTTGATCGGCTTACGGTTATTAGCCGCGATAGCCGCTTCAACCTTAGCGAACAAGTGCGCATCGACGAATGGGCCTTTTTTCAGAGAACGAGGCATTGTCAGATTCCTTTACTTGTTACTTAACGCGACGGTCGCGAATAATCATCTTAGTCGTACGCTTATTGGTACGTGTCTTGTACCCTTTAGCTTTTTGACCCCATGGGCTTACAGGTTGAATACCTTTGTTACGCCCTTCACCACCACCATGTGGATGGTCAACTGGGTTCATCGCCATACCACGAACGGTAGGACGAACACCACGCCAGCGTGATGCACCAGCTTTACCTAGTGAACGAAGGTTGCTTTCTGAGTTAGATACTTCACCTAACACAGCACGGCATTCAACGTGAATTTTACGCATCTCGCCTGAACGCAGACGAACGATAGCGTAAGAACCGTCACGACCCAACAGCTGAACTGAAGTACCAGCTGAACGAGCTAACTGCGCGCCTTTACCGATTTTAAGTTCGATGTTGTGAAGAGTAGAACCGATAGGCATGTTGCGAAG
>DFCG01000123.1:1162-1714 GCA_002367455.1 Acinetobacter sp. UBA3060
TCCTAATGTTTTACCAAAGCGTTTAGACTTACCTTTAGTGATAGTAGTGTTAACTTTAACAACTTCCACACCAAAGAGTTGTTCCACTGCTTTTTTGATTTCAAGCTTGTTTGCATTTAATGCAACTTTAAACACTTGAACACCAGCAGTTTCACCTAAAACTTGTGCTTTTTCTGAGAATACAGGTCCTTGCAGGACTTGATAGATACGTTCGTTGTTCATCCGAGTTCTACCTCAATTTTCTTAGCAGCAGCTACAGACATAACAACTTTGTCGAACGCAATCAAGCTAACCGGATCGATTGCAGCAGCATCAACCACATCAACGTGTGGAATGTTGCGCGCAGCAAGATACAGGTTCTCATCAACAGCATCAGTAACGATCAATGCGCGAGTCGCATTCAAGTCGTTAAGTTTTGCAAGCAATTCTTTAGTTTTTGGAGCCGCAACAGCAAACTCTTCAACTAAAACTAGGCGATCTTGACGAACAAGTTCAGCCAGGATGCATTGCATAGCACCGCGGTACATTTTACGGTTTACTTTTTGAGACCAG
>DFCG01000123.1:1773-6583 GCA_002367455.1 Acinetobacter sp. UBA3060
CGCCACCAGTAGCACCAGGAACCGCGCCTTTAACAACTAGAACTGAACGTTCTGTGTCGATAGCAACGATCTCAAGACCCTGTGTAGTTACGCGTTCAGCACCTAAATGGCCAGCCATTTTTTTGCCTTTGAATACGCGACCAGGAGTCTGGTTTTGACCAGTAGAACCTAAAACACGGTGAGAAACTGAGTTACCGTGAGTTGCATCTTGCGTACGGAAGTTCCAACGCTTAACACCACCTTGGAAACCTTTACCTTTAGATTGACCAGTTACGTCAACAACTTGACCAACCTGGAACAATTCAACGGTAAGCGTACCACCAACTTCACGACCTTCAAGATCAGCTTCTGTAGCACGGAATTCTTGAACTAGACGACCAGCTGCAACACCCGCTTTCGCGAAGTGGCCTTTCTGAGCGTTAGTTACGCGAGATTCGCGACGTTCACCAGTAGTGATTTGAATCGCTTGATAACCATCAGTTTCAAGCGTTTTGATTTGAGTGATGCGGTTAGGATCAACCTCAATCACTGTAACAGGCACAGAAACACCAGCATCTGTAAAGATACGTGTCATACCGCACTTGCGACCGACTAAACCAATAGCCATGTGCATAAACCTCTAAAAAAGCGGCCTAATTAACTTAGAGTGTTAATTAACCCGAAAGCCTTAACCCAATGCGATCTGAACATCAACACCAGCTGCAAGATCTAACTTCATCAATGCATCTACAGTTTTGTCTGTAGGTTGAACGATGTCGATCAAACGCTTGTAAGTACGGATTTCGTACTGGTCACGCGCGTCTTTGTTTACGTGTGGTGATGTTAAAACGTTAAAACGTTCAATGCGTGTTGGCATTGGAATTGGACCACACACTTGTGCGCCAGTACGTTTTGCGGTTTCTACGATTTCTTGAGCTGATTGATCAATCAGGCGATGATCAAAAGACTTAAGACGGATACGAATTCTCTGGTTAGACATACCAGTAAACTCCAAGCCAAATATATAAAGAATCACTCTTGACGCATCTCACCCCACTTTATGTGGGCAAGTGTCAAGAGCAGTGAAATATCACTAAGGTCATGATCGATGCCACGACTGTAACGATAGTTAACTACTTTATTCGCAGTTAACCCCCTTCCTATTGAAGGGTCGCTTATTATAGCCATTGTTTAATGCATAAGCAAATCTCTTTTATGGTTTTATCCAAGTTTTCAATTTATGACTTAAAACAATAGTTTATTGTTTAAATATTAGGCAGTTTTTGCCAAAACATATTCTATAGCACGATTTAACATCTGATTTCCTTCAATAAATTTTTGCTTCGTGGTTTTTTTTAATTCAAATAAATTTTGCACATATTTTCCTGAAAATTNNGGATGAAACTGGAAGCCCAATACATTTCTGCCCAACTGGTACATCTGATTACGACAGGCTTCATTTTCTGCCAGATGGACTGCACCTTTGGGCAATTCAAATGTTTCATTGTGCCATTGCAGAATATTAAACTGCTCCGGCAGGCTAAAACACGTCTCTGGTAGATTCGCCACTCTGCGCACCGTGGTCCACCCCAATTCTTGTTCTGGATTGCGACTAACACCTGCACCCAAAGCATTTGCAATCAACTGCCCACCCAGACACAGGCCAATTGCCGGTTTACCATGCGAAAGATAGCGACGCAACCAGCGTTTTTCTATTTTTAACCAAGGGAAATTCGCTTCATCATTCACACTCATGGTACCACCCATAATGATCAGCAAATCCACCTCTTCCACTGCAGGCAGCGCCTCGATCTCCAAAGGTCGATCGACGGGTAAAGCAAAAAATTCAGTCGCTGTAATGTGCGCCTGATGCTGCTTTAAAAATTCATAACAACTACCAAAACCTTCACCAGCAATATGCTGAAAATAATGCACTTTTAAATGCGATTTCATGCTCCTCAACCTATTTTTTTTAGCTATATAGATTTAGGTTTTGCAAAAATGAAGCCAACTTTTTATAAGACTTGTTGTTTTTAAACAATTCACAACGTAACTGGCAGTGAGTCACAGATTCTCTTAAGCTAGAGTAATATTTGATTACATTTGAGCGCATTCACGTGAAACAAGANNCCTCCCCTCTATCGTGCATCGACCATTATCTTTAACAATACCGATGCCCTGTTTAATCGCCATTGGACCGATGACTATGACTATAGTTATGGCACGCATGGCACGCCTACAACCTTTACGCTGGGCGATAACATCGCCCAGCTCGAAGGTGGCTTGTATCACCTGCTCGCACCGAGTGGTTTATCCGCGATTAATCTCGTGAATTCTTGCTTTTTAAGCCAGGAGGATGAAGTTTGGGTGGCTGACAATATCTATGGTCCAAACATGGAGCATTTACGCAATCTGGAAAAGCGTTATGGAATTACGGTTAAAGTCTACAACCCCATAGAGCTTGATACATTTCAGCCTACAGATAAAGCCAAACTGGTCTGGCTCGAGGCTGCTGGCTCAGTCACTTTGGAATTTCCAGATCTGGCTGGTTTGGTGAAAAAAGCCCAGGCACATCATATTCTGACAGCACTGGATAATACCTGGGGCGCAGGTCTGGCTTTTGATGCCTTTGATTTTAGTGAAGAGCATTTAAGTGTAGATATAACGGTACATGCACTGACCAAATATCCAAGCGGCGGGGGTGATATCCTGATGGGCTCAGTAGTTACGCGAGATAAGACCCTGCATCACAAACTGTTCCGTGCACATGCCATTCAGGGCATTAGTGTTTCTGGTGATGATGTGGCACAGGTACAACGCAGTCTGGCTTCGATGCAACTGCGATATCAACATCAATCCAACAATGCGCTGACCTTACTGGAATGGCTTAAACAGCAAACCGAGTTTGTACAAGTGCTGCATCCTGCTGATCCGGACAGCGCAGGCCATCAGTACTGGAAAGAAATTTGCAAGCAAGGTGATAGTGCCGGCCTGGTCAGCGTGATCTTTGACAGCACATACGCCATGCAAGATATCCGAAATTTCTGTGATAGTTTAAAACTGTTTAAGCTAGGCTTTAGTTGGGGTGGTCCTGTCAGTCTGGTCATGCTATATAACTTAAAAGACATGCGTGTGCTGGAACATTCACACTTAAAAGACGGCTTGCTGGTTCGTTTCTGTATTGGACTGGAACATCCGGAAGATTTGATTCAAGATATTCAGCATGCACTAGAACAAATGAAAAAACTTAAAAATGAATAATAAATAACAGGAACAGTTATGGGTACACCAATTGTTATTGCTAAAAAAACTGCGGATACCACACAGGATATTGTGCTGCATTCCCAACTTGCCAATCGACATGGCTTGATTGCAGGTGCCACTGGTACCGGAAAGACTGTGACTTTAAAAGTATTGGCGGAGAGCTTTTCTCGAATTGGTGTACCTGTATTCCTCGCCGATGCCAAAGGTGATGTGTCCAGCCTGGCCAAAACAGGTGAAAGCAGTCCCAAGTTTGATGAACGGATTAAAAGTCTCAATATCGAATCCATTCCTTTTACAGCCTCACCAGTGGTGTTTTGGGATTTATTTGGCGAACAGGGCCATCCGATTCGCACTACCGTTTCTGAAATTGGTCCGCTGCTGCTGGCGCAAATGCTGAATCTGAATGACACCCAGGAAGGTGTGCTTTCCGCAGTATTTCGGATTGCCGATGATCAGGGTTTATTACTGATCGACTTTAAAGACCTAAAAGCGATGCTGAGTTATGTCTCTGAGCATGCGGCTGACTTTAAAGCTGAATATGGCAATTTATCTCCTGCCAGTCTTGGCGCGATTCAACGTAATTTGTTAGCACTGGCTGACCAAGGCGGTGACCAGTTTTTTGGCGAGCCGGCGCTGGATCTGATGGACTTTCTGCAGACGGACAGTCAGGGCCGTGGCAATATCAACCTATTGGCGGCTGACAAGCTGATGAACACGCCTAAGCTGTATGCCACCTTCTTACTCTGGATGCTCTCCGAGTTGTTTGAACAGCTTCCAGAAGTTGGCGATCTGGAAAAACCGAAACTGGTGTTCTTCTTTGATGAAGCGCATCTCTTGTTTGACAATGCCAGCCCTGCCCTACAAGATAAAATTGAGCAGGTGGTGCGCCTGATTCGCTCTAAAGGCGTGGGAATTTATTTTGTCACGCAAAATCCGTTGGACTTGCCGGAAAGTGTCTTAGGCCAGCTCGGCAATCGGGTTCAGCATGCTTTGCGGGCTTTCACTCCCAAAGATCAAAAAGCAGTAAAAACCGCAGCAGAGACTTTCCGCGCCAATCCTGAATTTAAAGTCGATCAGGTGATTACCGAGTTAGCAGTAGGTGAGGCTCTAATTAGCTGCCTGGATGAAAAGGGCATTCCACAAATTGTAGAGCGTGGCTGGGTCATGCCGCCGCATTCATCCTTTACACCGATCTCGCTTGAAGAACGCAAGGCTCTCATGCAGCAAAGTATAGTTGCCGGTATTTATGAGCAGCCAGTCGATCGGGACAGCGCCCACGAAATGCTGCAAAACAAGGTCGCAGAACGCCAGCAACAGGCTCAGGCCGCCGAATTTGCCAAACAACAAAGCAAGGAACAAGAAGCTCTTGCCAAGCAGCAAATTAAAGAACAGGAACGTCTGGCACGAGAACAGCAAAAAGAAGCTGAACGCGCAGCCAAGCAACGAGAAAAACTGACTCAGGATATTGTCGGCACCTTTGCCAAAAGTGCTGCCCGCAGCCTGGGCGGGAGTACTGGGCAGAAAATTGTGCGCGGCTTACTGGGTTCGCTGTTTGGCCGCAAATAAT
>DFCG01000027.1:0-959 GCA_002367455.1 Acinetobacter sp. UBA3060
GCACAGAAAGTTTTACCAATCCAAAGCTTACGAGTCAGTTCTTGTAAGTGATCGATATCTTCTTTCTTACCTGTGCCATCTTCCAGTGCTTTCAGCGCTTTCACAGCCCAAGGTAAGCCATCACGGCAAGGCGTACAGAAACCACATGATTCGCGTGCAAAGAATTCTTCGAGGTTACGTGTCGCTGAAACCATACATTGGGTTTCATCTACCACCATCAGTAAGCAAGTCCCTAAACGCGAACCTGCTTTCATGATGCTTTCCGCATCCATAGGAAGATCAATATGCTCGGCAGCCAGGAAGTCAGTCGATGCACCACCCGGTAACCATGCTTTCAGTTTTAAGCCGTCACGCATACCACCCGCATGGTCTTCAATCACTTCACGTGCTGTCGTACCAAATGGAAGCTCCCATAGACCCGGGAATTTTACCTTACCTGATGCACCATAAATCTTGGTGCCTGGATCTTTCGACTTACCCGCAGACAAGTTGATATACCATTCAGGACCACGCAGCATGATGGCTGGTAAGTTGTTGTAGGTCTCTACGTTGTTGACAATCGTAGGACGACCCCAAGCACCTGCAACTTGCGGGAATGGCGGTTTAGTACGCGGGTTGGCACGGCGACCTTCTAGCGAGTTAATCAATGCAGTTTCTTCACCGCAGATATAACGACCCGCACCGGTATGCACGTGTAACTCGAAGTTCCAGCCTGTACCAAGGATGTTATCCCCTAAGTAACCTTTGGCACGAACTTGCTCAAGTGCTTCATTTAAGTACTGAGCAGCTTCAATGTACTCGCCACGGATAAAGATATAACCGTGTGTTGCTTCAAGCGTATAGCCTGCAATCAGCATGCCTTCGATCAATTGATGCGGAAGATCTTCCATCAACAAACGGTCTTTAAAGGTACCTGGTTCCATCTCATCGGCATTACAAATCAGGTAACGTGGACCTGA
>DFCG01000027.1:968-5565 GCA_002367455.1 Acinetobacter sp. UBA3060
TATTCATACATACTTCTCCAACAGCTGTTTCACCGAAGTCACTTCAACCAGACCGTGCGTGTCTTCATCAATCATTAAGGTTGGACCTTTGTCACAGTTGCCCAGACAGCAAATTGGCAGCAAAGTGAAACGACCATCTGCAGTCGTTTGACCAAAAGAAATGCCTAATTCGCGCTGGAATGCTTCTGCCAAAGTTTCCGCACCCATCAGGAAACACGCAATCGAATCACATAACAAAATTACGTGACGACCGACCGGCTGACGGTAAATACGGTTATAGAACGTTGCCACACCCTCAAGGTCTGCAACGCTCATGCTGAGCATTTGTGCGATGGCATTCATTTGCGCATCATCTACCCAGCCATTACGGCGTTGTACACACTTCAGCGCATCTAGACACGCTGCACGTGGGTATGGGTAGTGCCCCATGTGATGTTCGATATCGTGAATTTCGTCCGCAGTCAAAATTCCTTCAACATTCACACGTGGCTTTTTATCAGTCAAAATCATCATAATGCGTTTACCCCTTAGCGATCCACGTCAGCCATTACGACGTCAATGGTCGCTAAATAAATGATTAAGTCAGACATTAAGCTGCCGTTAATCACAGAAGGCATTTGCTGTAAATGCGTGAAGGTTGGTGTACGGATACGGGTACGGTAACTCATAGTTGACTTGTCTGAAGTCAAGTAGTAGTTCGACGCGCCTTTCACCACTTCCGCCATCACAGATGCTTCACCCGCCGGCATTACAGGACCCCAAGATACGCTCAGGAAGTGCGTAATCAAGGTTTCAATATCTTGTAATGTCTTGTCTTTTGGTGGTGGAACAGCCAGTGGATGGTCTGCTTTGTACGCACCAGACGGCATATTATCTAAACATTGTTTGATAATTTTCAGTGATTCTTCGATTTCACGGTAGTGAACGATGACACGTGCATAGGCATCGCCTTCGTACTCAACCGGCACTTCGAAGTCGTAATTTTCATAACCGCTATATGGACGGTATTTACGTACGTCAAAGTCGATACCTGTAGCGCGTAGACCTGTACCTGTTACACCCCAAGCCAATGCAGATTTTGCATCATATTGCGCAACATTACGGGTACGACCCACAAACACCGAGTTTTTCAGCGCTGCAGTATGATATTCCTTCAAACGTTTCGGCATCCAGTCCAAAATTTCACGGATCAGGTGCTGCCAGTTGTTTGGAAGGTCATGTGCGGTACCACCGATACGGAACCATGCCGGATGCATACGATAACCGGTGATCGCTTCAATCGCGTCATAGATTTTCTGACGGTCAGCAAACATGTAGAAGACTGGCGTCATACCACCGGCATCTTGAATCGCAGTACCAATGAACAACAAGTGGTTATTGATACGGAACAGTTCAGACATCATCACGCGGATACATTGCGCACGGTCAGGTACAGTAATACCGGCCATTTGCTCTACGCCAAGTACGTAAGGCATGTTTTGCGCACAACCACCGAGGTAGTCGACACGGTCTGTATACGGAATGAATGAATGCCAGGTTTGACGTTCAGCCATCTTTTCCACACCACGGTGGTGATAACCGATATCAGGCACACAGTCTTTCACTTCTTCACCATCCAGCTGCAAGATCACACGGAACGCACCGTGCGCAGATGGATGGTTCGGACCCAAGTTCAGGAACATAAAGTCTTCATCGGCATTGCCACGCTTCATACCCCAATCTTCAGGGACGAAACGAAGATGTTCCTGCTCATAGTCCTGTTTGGCTTTATCTTGCAAATACGGCGTATATTCGGTCGCACGTGCAGAATATTCTTTACGTAGCGGATGACCTTCCCAATAGGTTGGCAACAAGATACGACGGAGCATTGGATGCCCTTCGAAATTGATCCCGAACATATCGTAAGCTTCACGTTCGTACCAGTTGGCATTTGGCCAAATATTGGTTGCCGTCGGAAGATTCAAATCGCTTTCTGCTAAGGCAACTTTAATACGAATGTCAGTATTACGCTCGAGCGACAACAAGTGATAGAACACTGTGAAGTCAGACGCAGGTAAACCGTCGCGGTGCGTACGCAGACGCTCATCTACCGCTGACAAGTCGAACAACATCACGTAAGGACGTGACACTGTACGCAAGAACATTAAAACTTCTTGTACACGTGCGCGCTCAACCCAGACTGTCGGGAAATCCTCGAAAGTCGTTTGCACAAAGAAGTTCTCACCAAATTTGGTTTTGAGTTCTTCAATAATGGCAAATGCTGGGCGTGAATCAACAGGCGTTGATTCTGGCATAGCAATGTCAGTTTCAGCCATTGGCTTGGCTTCCTATTTAATACAAATTCAGTCAACCTAAACGACAATTACACCCATAGCGGGTGCACAACAAAACAACCTGTCGTTTAAATTATTTAATTTCATCCATAGAGCGTAAGTTCTTCACAGCAACACGCTGGTCTTTCTTACGGTCACGTTCCGGCATCATCTTTGGCTTATACACTGGCTTAAGATCATCACCGATCACCGCAGAAAGCGGACGACGCTCTAGTTGAATCTGGTCTTGCAACAGCATCAATGCCTGAATCAAAGCTTCAGGACGTGGTGGGCAACCTGGAATATACACATCGACCGGGATGATTTTATCCACACCTTGTACGACTGAATAAATATCGTACATACCACCTGAGTTGGCACATGCACCCATTGAAATGACCCATTTTGGTTCAAGCATCTGTTCGTACAGACGCTGAATTACTGGCGCCATTTTTACGAAGCAAGTACCCGCTACAATCATTAAGTCCGCCTGACGCGGTGAAGCACGGATAACCTCGGCACCAAAACGTGACAAGTCATGCACGCCGGTCAAGGTCGTTGCATATTCTACGTAGCAGCAAGATGTACCAAAGTTAAATGGCCAAACTGAGTTTTTACGACCCCAGTTGACTGCTGTATGTACCACATCCTCTAAGCGAGTCATGAATACATTTTTATTCACTTCTTCTTCTAGCAACGGATCTTCTACAACAATACGTTCCTGAAGTGGATATTGGTCAGCATTCGGATTCGCACGGGTTAATGTATATTTCATCCCGTCTTACTCCTTATCAGATAATTGAGTTTGTGACTTTTTCACAAAACCAGATGATTGAGCCGGGATTTGACCCGTTGGATCCATCACCAATTCTTCAATCGAGTTGAAGCGCGTAATTTCTGCAAGATCCATATTTGGCGAACCAATCTTAGCTTTAATTCCTGCTGCCTTACGTCTGTCTGAAGGTGCCCAATTGAGTGCGCCTGTCGATAATTCGTAAATCAAACCAACAAGTAAAACTATGATAAAGATAGCTGCAGTTGCAAAACCAATCCAACCTACCTCACGAACAGAAACTGCCCATGCATATAGATAAAGTGCTTCTAAATCAAACACCACAAAGAAAATTGCAACTAAATAGAACTTTGCAGACAAGCGGATACGAGCTCCACCTGCGCTAACTACACCTGACTCAAACTGCTCCTGCTTGGCACGGCCCCATGATTTACCCCCGAGGAGTAATGGGACAGTCAGCATAAAGACGCATAAAAATGTAACGCCGATCACGAAGGCAATAATTGCCCATTCGTATGGAGTAATAGCACTCATGCGGGGATAACTCCTGGCAGGCCTATTTGTTAACAAAGAATGTATGTATTGGCCTTCAAATACACCAAACACAAAATTAATCCCGCCAATTGTACCTGATTTTGGATTTCACTTGCTAGTTTATAAGCCTTAGTCTTTGGGATGATTTTTTAGACATTTCAGCATTTAATTTGACTTTAATCATTCAGAATTCGTTTTAATCGTTTTCCCAAATTAAATTTTAATTATCTATTAATTTTTCTATAAATAGCGCTGCCAGAAAATAGACTGATCGATGAGCTGCTTTTCTCGCCCACCCATTTAGATATAGTCCTTTTCACTATTGAATCCAAGTTAAATCGGATAAAAACTTATTTTAACAACTATTTTTTCTTTCAAACNNACTTGGTAATCTTGGATTGGCAATTGTGTCTTTTTGCAACATGCTCAACGGACTGATTCAGAATATGTTATTTCTATTTCTAAACCACATCATGACATTAATAAAGTAACAATAAGGAGTCCTTGCATGTCTCTACGCTTTTCCCATCGACCTAATTATTTTTTATTTGCTCAATTACTGGTTCGCCATATAGAAAATTACATCCAGAAAAATCCCAACATAAGCCAGGCAGCTTTTGACTTACGTGACATCCATGCACTTTTTCAAGAGGACCATGCTTCTTCCAGCATCAATCTGGATGGCATTATGAATATCGCTGACGAATATAAAGTCGAAACCTTATCAGGCGACCAAAAACTGATTCAGCGTTATAACGTCGATGCGAAAAACACCAAACTGTTGATCGACTTTAACCCTGAAGCGCTACAAAGCTTAAAAGAGGGCAAATCACTCATTGAACCTGATGCGACCATTCAGGAATAAAATCTCTTCCAATAAAAAACGATGCTGATGCATCGTTTTTTTATGACCAAAATCATTTACACAATATCAAGCTAAATGATCACTCGCTTCCTC
>DFCG01000062.1:0-440 GCA_002367455.1 Acinetobacter sp. UBA3060
ACTGGTTTTGACAACGACACTAAATTTGAAGACTCTTCAGACGATGAAAACAATCGTTAATCGAGTTTGAAAATTAAAAAACCTCTCTATATGAGAGGTTTTTTTATATCTGTACGTTTTAAGTTTTTTAAATAAAAAGCCAACGAGATGTCGTTGGCTTTTTAGGATTATGCTAAGGCTTAACGGTTACGTTTAGGATCCAGTTGAGGATCTTTGATTTCTACATAAGCATTATTGCGCGTTTCACGTAACCAGCTATCTAATTCGGCATCAAATTGACGTTCACCAAGCAATTGGCGAGCCATACGTTCCTGATATTCCTGTGTCATATCTTGTTGGCGTGTTTCACTCACTTGCAGAATATGCCAGCCAAACTGGGATTGAAATGGTTTACTGAACTGACCTACTGGGGTGCTTTTCATCTGCTGTTCAAATTCAGG
>DFCG01000062.1:503-2444 GCA_002367455.1 Acinetobacter sp. UBA3060
TTGTTCAGCATTTTCACCGCTTACCCGTAAATGCAGTACATGGACCTGACTGCCAAGCAAAGCCTGACCTTGCGGGGTATTCAGGAAGTTTTTAACATCTTGATCTGTAATTTGAATACGTGAAGTCACGATTTGTTGACGTAAACGATTCAGTGCTAAATCTTCAGCGATACGGTTACGTAAAGAAGCATAGGTATTGGGCGCCATGGCATCCAGTTTCTGCTGGAATGCTTCCAGACTCGGTGAACCAGAATCACGGGCAACTTTCAGGACGGCTTCATTTAAAGCTTTTTCATCTGGATGAATATTATAACGTTTAACTTGTTCAAGCTGTGCCTGACGAATAATCAGTTGCTCTAAAGCTTGTTGCTCAAGATATTGTTGTGGTGGAACTGCCTTTTTCTGTTTTTGCAGCTGATGTGAGATTTCGGCTACACCTTGAGCCAGGTCACTACGTAGAATGATGCTATTGTCGACTACAGCTACAACTTCATCTTTAGGTTGGGCAACAGCAAAAGTCGTCATCGCTGAAGAAAGGCATAGCGCAAGTGCGGTTGCTTTAAAAATTTGTTTTAACTGTTTTGTCTTCATTAACGTTCTGTCCAAGTTTGATTGATATTGTTAAAACCTAGAATACGATTTTCTAGTAATGAGGTGAGTTTGCTGCTTAACCCACCTAAGCCTTTCAGGCTGACTTCGGCCATAATGGCGCGTTTGGCTTTGACGCTTGAATCATTAACGTCGTCTAAGTCATTGTAATATGAGCGACCGTAAACAGAAACTCCCCAACAGCATGACTCATAGTTCACGCCAAGTAAATATTCCCGTGCGACACTATTGTCGAGGTCAAACTGGGCATGTCCAACCAGACGCCAGTTGTTGGCAATCGGCTGGATAAATGAACCCACCACATGATCATAGCTCTTTTGACGGTTCGGAATATCTTTGCGATAGAAATAGCCTAGGTTATAAAGATTGCCTTGCTCACCGGTATAATAAACCTGCAAATCTCGTTGGGCATTCGATCCATTCGACATCCAGCTTGAGTTCAGATTAACGTGAACATTATTTGACAGCTGGCTGGTCAGTTGAATTACAGGGCCAGTATGACTTTCACGGTCGAATTCATCTGCATCATTTTCCAACGTTACACGGCGATCTTCAAAGAAAAAGCTCTGTCCAACGCTGGCACGCAGGCGCTCCAGACCTTCTTCATTAAATAGGCTATAGCTCAGACCTAAGGAGGCAAAGTTATTGTCTTCCAGGCGGTCATTACCATAAAAGCGACGCGCACTGAAAAGTTGATCATAATTAATCGAAGCGACGACTGAATCAAAGTTTGGCTGATTCTGCTGGTTCTCATAAGGTGAATACGCATAGAACAGACGAGGCGTTAAGGTCTGTAGATACGTACCTTCTTTTTCAAAAATTAAGCCGGTGTCCAGCGTGAATTGTGGCACCACAATTGAATTATTTTCACTAGACGCGCTACGGCTTTGGGTTTTTTCATCATAGAAAGTATTGATGTTGCGTACAGTCGCCTGAGGAATGAAGAATGACCACGGGGTAAAATGATTATAACGCACGGAAAAGTCATTATAGATCCGTGTACCACTCGGTTGATATACCTTCTCACCCGTTGGATCAGTATCAGCGAAATTTCTCAGATCCTTCTGGAAATATGCTGTGTCGTTATTAAACTCAAGNNGTTGGATCTAGGGTTTGGAAGTCTTCGACTTTGAATTGTGCCTTTAAGCCAGGAATACCATTTTTATAATTGACTTCCCAGGCACGGCGTAAGTTCAGGTCAGTTTTAGAGTTCGGGTTATTATCCAGATCGGCAAAGTAATCTTTGTCTGAAGCGTAGTTATATTCAAGGTTGGTGGAGAGCTGATTATTGATCTGCCAGTTATGTAAGAAATGCAGGCTTTTACGGTCTTC